>NZ_JAUBOX010000116.1:0-17906 GCF_036700445.1 Microcoleus sp. T3_B1 | reverse complement strand
TGCCCTATGCCCTATGCCCTATGCCCTATGCCCTATGCCCATGAGTACCTCATATGAGAGCTCGAAAGGCTATACAATAACTAATAACTAAAAACCCACAACTACCACTGCGGCTCGGAAGCCATCAAAGCAGTCGCAGCCTCGCTCGGTAACGGCTTAGCAAAAAAATAACCCTGACCATATTCGCAGCCGATCGACCTCAACCTAGCTAATTGTGCCGCCGTCTCCACACCCTCAGCAATCACATCCATACCCAAAGCATGAGCCAGCGCCACAATCGTCCGCACGATCGCCACATTCTCCCCCTCGCTTTCGATCTCCATCCGCCCCACAAACGACTTATCAACCTTCAAAGTATCCGTAGGAAACCGACTTAAATAACTCAACGACGAATAACCCGTGCCAAAATCATCAATTCCCAACTTGACATTAAGCTCCTTCATGTGCTTCAAAACCGCGATCGCCGACTCCACATCATCCATCACCACACTCTCAGTAATCTCCAACTTCAAAGTCTCGGCACTCAAACCCGTTGTTTCCAAAATCACCTGAATGCGATCGACCAAATCCGGCTGGGCAAACTGCTTCCCAGATAAATTTACACTCATAATCAAAGGTCGATCGAAATCAAACATTCCCTCCCAAAGCCCCAACTGCCGGCAAGCCTCCTCCAACACCCACTCACCCAGCGGCACAATTGCCCCCGTTTCCTCAGCCACCGGAATAAACTTCATCGGCGGAATCAAACCCCGCAGCGGGTGTTGCCAGCGTACCAAAGCCTCAAACCCAATAATCCTCCCGCTTGCCAAAGATACAAACGGCTGGTAGTGCAGCAAAAATTCCCGACGCTTGAGGGCCATCCGCAAATCAGTTTCCAACTGCAACCTCTCCACCGCCAAATCGTGCATCGAAGCATTAAACACCTGATACCTTCCCGTCCCCAAAGCCTTCGCCCGGTACATCGCCGTGTGGGCGTCCCGCAGCAAGTGTTCGGGCTGTTCCCTGACAGTAGCAGCGGGTTCGCCCCCCAGGGCAATCCCGATGCTCGCAGTCACAAACACCTCTTGCCCCTTCAACTCAAAAGGTACAATTAAAGCTTGATGAATTCGAGTGGCCAAATCCACCGCACTAGCAACATCAACATTCCTCACCAAAATCGCAAAATCATCACCCCCCACCCGCGCCACAGTATCTGCACGACCAATACTTGCCCTCAACCGCAGCACCACCGCCATCAGCAGTTCGTCCCCCACCAAATGACCCAAAGAATCATTAATCACCTTAAACCTGTCTAAATCCAGAAACAGCACCGCAAACAGATAGCTGCGCCGGCCCCTAGTATTGGCGATCGCCCGCCCCAGGCAATCCACGAACAAATCCCGGTTGGGCAAACCCGTCAGAGAATCGTGAAAAGCATCGTAAAGCTTCCTGTAAGCACTGACACCCACACCAGTCACCACCAAACCTAAAGCCGGCGACACCAGCGGCACCCACCCACCCCCAGTAAAAATCCCATAACTAATCCCCAAAAGTCCCATCAATGCAGCACCCCCAGCCAATCCCGCCCTCCCAGGATGCTGAATCCGCCAAGCCAAAACCCCGCCAACCATCGCCCAAGCACAGTTCCACAAAATTTCCGCCCATTCTGGCCACACCCAAAACAGCGATCGTCCATCCAAAACCGCACTCAATATTTGGCTGAGCATTTGCGTGTGCAGCAACACCCCCGGCATTTTCGGACTTTGCTTTTTAACCGGGCTGTAAGGCGACAAAAACAAATCTCTGGTACTCGGTGCCGTCGTCCCGATCAACACAATCTTGTCCTTAACCCAGCTTGGTTCAATTTCTCCCTTCAATACCTGCCTGATACTGACTTGTCGCGCCACCTCGTTCGCAGAACGGTATTTGAGCAGAATTTGGTAGCCTTTGGCGTCGAGATTTGCATAGCCACCACTGTCAGAAGTTAAAGGTACAAATTCTGCCTTTCCCCAGTTGATTTGGTGGGGATGAACAGCGCTATTTTTCTGCTGTACTCTGTCTTTGAGATACAGCAAAGCCACTTGCAGAGAAAACGATAAAGCAATCTTTTTGTCTGGTTGCGAGACTGAGAGCAAATTGCGGCGTACAACACCATCAGGATCGAGCACGAAGTCGTTAAAACCAACCCGATCGGGCGGTATCCCCGGAGGCGCCGGCACTCCCTGACTTTCTGAATCGCTCAATTTATAGATCGCCACCACATTCGGTGCTTTCAGCCCTGCCAGCAATTCTTGGTGTCCCGGCGCTTGAGGCAAATCCCGGTACAAATCCAAACCGATGACTTTTGGCTGATACTTTTGCAGTTTTGCCAAGGTTTGAGCGATCGTCTTGTCGGAAATCGGAAATCTCCCCAAAGCTTGAATATCGGCTTCAGAAATTTCCACTACCAGCAGCCGCGGATCGGGGCCGGAATCTGGCTGCAAGCGCACTAACGAGTCAAAACTCCCCAACTCCCAGCTTTGCAGGCCTCCCAACTGCCGAACTCCCATATTCAGCAGCGTTACAGTCGCGCCCACAAGCATTGCAGGCAAAATCCTGACCCGTCGGTTTTGAGAACTCAGGTTGAGGCCAGTTGCCACAGACATGACATATCGAAGATTTCGAGAGAATTTGGCAGTCACAGAAAAAATATGTCGGTGCAAATTAGCTTTGCACAAGTCTGTTCTAACAGAATTGAGCTTAATATGAGATTGAATGTAATTTTTTCAGAACTTGTGCCACAACCGAGTTTCTTTAAGCTAATTACTCGATTTGGCAAAGTATTTCTGGGATGGGAAACCGGGTTTCTCAAGATTTACCCACCAGTCCTGTCTTTCATAGAAAATCCTCGTTGGAAACCCTGCGTCTTTAGACCAGGGAGGAAAAGGGATAGGCAGGATTTATCCTGGCATTTCGCTGTATACTTATAACAGTAGCGAAAAGATGGTTATGTACCTGACCCAGAAGAACCAAGTGCGAGAACTGAATAAGTCCGAGTTTTTGGCTCTCAAGGAATTGTGCCGACTGAGTAAGAACCTCTACAACGTAGGGCTTTACACAGTTCGACAATACTTCTTTCAGGAGCGTAAGCACCTGCGCTACGAGTCGAACTACCACCAGTGTAAGGTTAACGAGAACTACCAGTTGCTGAACACTGATATTGCTCAACAGACACTGAAGGTAGTAGACCGAATATTCAAAAGCTTCTACGGATTGATTAGTGCAGTTAGGGAGGGAAGCTACCAACAGCGAGTTAAGCTTCCTCACTACTTGCCAACAGACGGCTACTTCTTGCTGATAATCCCTTGCGGGTTGTCTACCCGTAAGGACAAGACAAAAGTACCGAGACTGGTCATCAAAGACGGCAAGTTTCGGATACCCATGTCCAATCAATTCAAGAAACAGTTTGGGGAAGTTTGGATCAACTTTCCAGACCGCATTAACTACGAATCCCTCAAAGAGATTCGCATTCACCCCAAATACAACGGTCGATACTTCGAGGTTGAATTTATCAACGAAGTAGAACCAGAACCCGTAGAAGTCAATCCCAGTAGTGCGATTAGCATTGATTTGGGAGTAGACAACCTTGCTGCTTGTGTTGATACCAATGGGGCATCCTTCCTGGTGGATGGCAAACCAATTAAATCGATTAACCAGTGGTACAACAAACGCAATGCTTGTCTGCAATCCATCAAGGATAAGCAGGGAATTAAAGGTATTACCAACCAGCAAGTAAAGCTGGTGGTAAGGCGCAATAATCAGGTGAGAGATTACCTGAACAAGGCAGCACGGTTTATAGTCAACCACTGCATTGATAACCAGATTGCACAACTGATTGTTGGTTATAATCCTGGAATCAAACAGGAAATCAACATCGGAAAGTGCAACAACCAGAACTTTGTACAAATCCCGTTTTATTCTTTGCGTTCTAAGTTGAGATCGCTGTGTGAGCGATACGGATTGGTTTACACCGAACAGGAAGAGTCGTATACCAGCAAAGCAAGTGCTATCGATGGTGATGAAGTACCTGTTTACAATGCCGACAATCCTAAGAATTACCAGTTCTCTGGTAAACGAATTAAGCGAGGATTGTATCGGACAAAAGAGAAACATCTGGTTAACAGTGACTTGAATGGTTCAGCAAATATCGGAAGGAAAAGTAAGCACAATGGCTTTGCCGGAGTGTCTAGGGGGTCATTGACTGCCCCAAGAAGGATTAATCTTCTGAAACTAGAGAGAAAATGTGAAGAAGCGCGGATTTATCCCGTTTCGTAACATCCTCTTAGAATCCCCTCGGCTTTAGCCAGGGGAGGGTCAATCCTTGTTTCCCCAAATTCGCACAAGCGTTAAAATTTAGTCGATCGAACTTTCAGGATATTTTTGAGATTATGGCGAATCAACTTCCCATTCCGGTGATTGTTAACGGTGCAGCCGGCAAAATGGGCCGCGAAGTAATTAAGGCGATCGCCCATGCTAGTGACATGACCTTATTTGGGGCTGTAGACCGCTCTCCTGAGTGCCTCAACGCCGATGCCGGGGAATTAGCCGGATGCGGCCCGTTAGAAGTTCCCATCACTGACGACTTGCAAGGAATGCTGGTATTAGCATCTCAGGAAAAGCAGTTAGGGGTGATGGTAGATTTTACACACCCTTCGTCAGTTTATGAAAACGTGCGATCGGCCATAGCTTACGGCATTCGCCCAGTAGTCGGCACTACCGGATTGAGCAGCAAGCAAATTGAAAACTTAGCTGAATTTGCTGACAAAGCGAGCATCGGCTGTTTGATCGTACCCAATTTCTCGATCGGCATGGTGTTGCTCCAACAAGCCGCCGTCACGGCATCTCAGTATTTTGAACACGTAGAAATTATCGAGCTCCACCACAATCAAAAAGCCGACGCTCCCAGCGGTACGGCAATTCAAACTGCCCAAATGTTAGCAGAAATGGGAAAAACTTTCAATCTGCCAGAAGTTGAGGAAACCGAAAAATTAGCCGGTGCTCGGGGTTCAGTGGCCGATGAAGGGATTCGCATTCACAGCATCCGTTTACCCGGTTTAATTGCCCACCAAGAAGTAATTTTTGGTGGCGCCGGTCAAGTTTATACTTTACGACACGATACGAGCGATCGAGCTTGTTATATGCCAGGAGTCTTGCTGTCTATACGCAAAGTCCTTGAATTGCGATCGCTCGTTTACGGCCTGGAAAAAATACTGTAGGTAATTGGTAATTGGTAATTGGTAATTGGTAACTTGTTACTACTGCCAACTGCCAACTGCCAACTGCCAACTGCCAACTGCCAACTGCCAACTGACTAATTATGCTAATTCCCTTAACCCGCGAAACCTTTCAAGAACTAATTCCCGCCGTCGCCACGGGAGCGCAATACAAATATATCTGGGGAAAACCGCCCGATTTTTTGAGGCGAATGTTAATCTCGGCAGTCAGCGTAGTTTTCCTCCTGGTAGTTTATAACTTCGTCGGTTCCGATGTCGGGCCGCTAGTTTTAATCACCGGATTGATAGCTGGTTTGTACTGGCTGTGGGGGCCGATTTTGTGGGCGAGTTTGCGGAATGCAGAATGCCGCAAATATCAATACTGCGGTTTTTGGCAAGGACGAGTTTTGGATATATATATTACAGATGAAGTCACAAGTCAAGAAGAAACAGTCAATCAAAAAGGACAACTCGTAATAGTTGACAACCTAGAACCGCGCATCAACTTAGAAGTTGGTGACAAAACCGGATTTACTACTACACTTCGAGCTCCCTTGCGGAAAGATCACCAAGGAATTGTCCCCGGCCAAGCTGCTTTAATGTTAATCATGTCAAATCAAGAAGATTTAGGCAGAATTGCCAAAGTTTCAGATATTTATATTCCCAGCCGCGACGTGTGGGTGAGCGACTATCCTTATTTACGCAGAGATTTGTTTGTAGAAATGAGCCAACAGATTAAAAAAGGTAGGAAAAAAGACCGCGATCGCACTAATCAAAGTAGAGATGTAAAAAGGCGATCGCCCGCTGATTATTAATATGGATAGTAGCGACAAATTTAAGAGCGATCGCAAGTTAAACTTAGGACAAAATTCACAAGATAGCAGCTAATGCCTACGGTTCTTCAGGTTGGCCCCTACAGTTTCATCTTTTTTAGTTCCGATCGAGGCGAACCAGCCCACATTCATGTTAAACGCGATCGGCAACTTGCCAAATTTTGGATGAATCCTGTATCTCTAGAAAAAAATCGAGGCTTCAAAGAGCATGAATTAAACCAGATTGCTCGTCTTGTAGAGGAATATGAACAAATATTGTTGGAGGCTTGGCATGACTACTTTGATCCTTGAAACAGAACCCCTCGTAATTAAAGTCACGGTGACAGATGAAAAAGTAATTGTGGACTTAGTTGATGGTCGCAGTTTGAGCGTGCCCTTAGCTTGGTATCCCCGTTTGTTGCACGGTACTCCGGAGGAAAGACATAATTGGCAGCTACTTGGAGATGGTTATGCCATTGAATGGGTTGATTTAGACGAACATATTGGAGTTGAAGGTTTGCTAGCCGGCCGACGCAGCAGTGAAAGTCAACGATCATTTGAAAGTTGGTTAATTAACCGCAAGACTGATCGAAATAATCCAGAACGACTAATAACTAATGACTAATGACTGCTGACTTATCGCTCAACTATTCCCCTCTTGGCCGTAAGCCTGCCAAGCCAAATCCACCAGCCCGTTAACAATAGCCACAGCTACCACGGCAGAGCCCTTGCGGCCCTCAATCCGAATGTGAGGAATCATCGAATCGTGCAGCCGCGACTTCGCCACGTCCACCCCCACAAACCCAGAAGGAGTTCCAATTACCAAAGCCGGCCGAATTTCCTCAGATTCAATCAAATCTACGATCGCCGACAAAGCAGTTTGAGCCTGGCCCACCACAAAAATCCCTTCAGGATAGCGTCTTGCCAAAGTTTCAATCCCCCAAGCCGCCCGCGTCCTTTCCCTTTGGGGGCGCGTCAAAGCCTCCATCGAACAGTAAACCGGATTCGCAAAGGTACTTTGGATCAAGGGCGTAATGCCCACCTGCACCATCGGCACATCTACCACGATCGTAGTCCGAGCAGCCAAAGCCGCCGCCCCAGCTTGCAAAGCCTGATCGGAAAAACTAATTAAAGACTTGTACTCAAAATCAGCAGTCGCATAAATCACGCGGCGGACTATTTCGTACTCCGCCGCTGAAAAACCGTGGTCGCCAATTTCGTTATCGATTAATCCCAGACTCTGGGCATCGCTTACGTGCCATTCCATTTGTTGGATAGCTGTCGCCTGTGAGTTGTCAGGTATCAGCTTACCAGCTTTTAGTCATTCGTTGACTGTTGAGTAAAATCTACCAACTGCCAACTGCCAACTGCCAACTGCCAACTGACAACTAAGTTTCCGACGACGAAGAAGATTTGCCCAACACCGGAGTCAGGAATGCCACCAAAACTCCGATCGCAAAACCAGACACATTCCGAACCACAGGCAACCAGTCAGAAGTCCGAGTCACCACTGGCCCAAGTCCGAAAGCGAAAAACAGAATGCCCCACAGCGGCGAAAAAATCAGCGCCCACTGCCAAGCCACAACCTGTCCCGGCTTCCGAGGCTGAGCCGCAAACCCGCAGATGACGCCGCCAACCACCGACGTAATTAACGTCAGAACCCACTGTTCCCTCGGCAAACCCGGAACCACGCGGCATCCGCCCTGACGCAAACAGCCTTCTATGGACTCCAAAGATTCAATAATCGCTCGATCTTCCCCATTGTCCCGCACAAAAAATTGATTACCGTAGCGGGTTTGCAGTTCCACCCAAAAAGTGCGCGGCAGCAGCGGATACAGCGAGTCGCCCACATTAAAATTGAGCAAATTGCCCCCTCGGGGGTCAGCAACTAGCAACACACTCTTGTCATCTAGCCCCCAATAACTTTTGACAGCCAAACCGGGCGTGCGATCGTACTGAGTCAGCACTCGCAGTTTCCAGCCGGTTTCGGCTTCAAATGCCTTTAAATTTTTTGCCAAAGTTTGTTCTTCAATATCCGTGAGGGCTTTAGCTAAGTCAATGATCGGCGTCTGAGTTGACGGCAACAAATCGGGATTATTGAAAGCGTGGGCCGCAGGTGCGATCGTCCACACAGACAAAGCCAGAAAAAATGCGGCAACAGAGGCTAGAAATTTTCGCGGGAAAAGCTGTGACATAGGAACTTATAATCCGGGTCTTAATTGTGAATGCTAGCTGGCGGTCTTAACCAGAGGATAAGAGAAAACTCATATTTCTTTACAATTATTTACTTTACAGGAAGCGGAGAGCAAGGGGAAGGGTTCGGGGAAGGAAAGTTTTGAACAGGGAAGGGACTGAAAATTAACTGTAGAGGGCGCAGTTGCGATCCAGGGTCAACCATCGTTAAGCAAGAGCTCGATTTCCTGACGGGGTGAGTATCGATCCCAGATATTGCACCCGCAATCAAAAACCTGTAGGCGCGGGTTCACCAAAAGCTTTAAGGGGTGCAGACAGGTTAAATAAACCCGCCCCCACCTACAAAAAAGCCCCTTATTGATATTGGTGCAACATCTCAGATTAATAATAATTCAAGCCGATGGTAACAAAGAGAGACCCTGTGTGCGATCGGTTATTTAAGTATTTTCCTGCCTGAAAAAACTTACCTTCATAAAGATTTAGCATAAGTTGAAAAACTACCAGTAAATATACTGGAAATCCAACAGACTAGCAACACCCAAAAAAGCTCTAAAATTATGTATTTTCCCGAATATCTTTATCATCGAGCCGAGCCGATAATGATGAGCAACCGCTGAATAATGATTTAAAAGAAATTAACCATTTCTCAAGGAGCGCGAGCGAGTGCCTTTAACCGACCAGATTAGAGAACCTTTAACAGAAATGGAATCCTTAATTCCCGGACTTGCCCCAACTTTCGCCCCACAACGGCCGGAAATTCAGACTAACAAAACCTTATTAGATCAAACTCCGGGCTCTTCTCAAAACCCCGAACAACTTAACTTAATAGAACCCGCAAGCGGGCCCGCATCCGAATTCAGTCGAACAGAAGCTGATGCTTTTATTATTAATAAAGCCTCCGATATTAACAGCATACCTTCTACCAACACCAGCCCTCTGATAACTAACAGCACTCTCAGGGATACAACAAATTCTGAAGTTGACCCCCTAATTGGTAAACTCGACTCGGACTTAGGAGACCCCCTAACCAACCCAAATCGAATTGCCTCAAATAACGTTTCTTCTGATTCTAATAAATCTGCGACTGACATACCTCCAGTCAACTCGTCAATTAGCAACTCAGAACTAAATAAAACCACAGAAGCTACAACCGCTGTTCCCGATCAATTGCTGGAAAATAAAACACAATTATCGCCAACCGCCTCCACAAAATCAGAACAAGATTCGGACAAAACATTACCAGTTGTAACTGCATCTACCACGAGCGAAAAAGCTTCCGACAAAACGCCATTACCCGCTACCGCTGAAACGACTTCAAAACCCGAAGAACACCAAACGCCTTTATCATCAGAGACTACACTCTTCTTCGAGTCATCACCAAACAAAATATCACCGGCAACTGCATCAACGTCTGACAATTCAGGAGAAAATACAACATCACCCGCAACTGCCTCAGCCACTGAAAACCCTGAACTAGATCGAACATTACCTGCAACTACATCAACGACTGATAAATCAGAACCAGATCGAACATCACCTGCAACTGCGTCAGCTTCTGATAAATCAGAACCAGATCGAACATCACCTGCAACTGCGTCAGCTTCTGATAAATCAGAATCCAACAAAACCTCAGTTGCGACTACATCAACGACTGACAAATCCGAACCCAACAAAACTTCACCTACCGAAATCTCCACCACCAAAAACTTAGATACAGCCACTAATCTAGAACCCAATAAAACCTCAACCCCAGAACCAGATCAAACCTCAACTCCCCCAACCAACATCAACTTTGACTCAAACGCATTCAGTGTCGATGAAAAAGGAATAATCGGCATACAATTCACATCCGACGGCGGCTGGTATAGCGGACAACTAGCCATCGTCAGCCTACTCGGAATGGAAAAATTCGTTCCCGGTTCCGAGGCGTTCATCAAAGAAGCAGCAAGTCGAGCTTTAAGCAACTCGACAAAGGGCTACATCGCAATGGATGACGATTTAGAAGGAGCATATTACACCGATCCTAACAGCTCAGAAAACCTCAATTCCGGGCAATACCTCGGCACAAAAACATTTGCCATGACGCCTGGGGACAAATTCTTCTTCATGCTAGTACCCAACGGCACCGTACAGCAAGTATACGACAACCCCGCAATCGGCGGCGACAAAAAACCCCTATTTTCAATAGCTACAGACAATCCCAGCGACGGCTTCAGTATCGGTCAAATTGCCGACATTACAGGAGAAGGGCAACTCTTCGTCATGGAAGACATGGGGCTGATTCAAGGAAGCGATCGGGATTACGACGATATCACATTCCGAGTCACGGGCGCTATATCTAAAATCATTCCCCTCAGCCAATTAGTTGACGCCAAATCCGCAGCAATTCACTCCCAATTAATTCAAAAACTGAAGGGTGAATCGGATAAATCAGAGCCGAAATCTCCAGCAGAATCAAGTGCTACTAATTCGGCTGATAAATCGCAGGAAAAAACATCATTAATAACTAGCGATACCGACAAACAAAAGCCTCAGCCAACAGCAACACTCACTGACGATTACAGTCAAAAACTTCAACTAACAGTAGAAAATGTTCCTAACCCAGACAATCAAAAACCTCAATCACCAGTAATAGTTACCGACTCAGACAGTCAAAAACCTCAACCAACAGCAGCAACCATTGTTAACCCAGATGGCAAAGAATTGCCAATAACAACAGTAACCACAGTTACCGAGTCAGACAGTCAAAAACCTCAACTAACAACAGTCGCTAACTCAGATAGCAAACAATCGCCACCAACAGAAATACTAACTGTTAGCCAACCCAAAAATCAAGAATCTACAAAAACAGGAACATCAACAGTTGGTAAATCCCCAACTCAAGAATCGCTAGAAATAGAACAAATAACCCCTAATCCAAAAACACCAAGCGCTAGCATTAATGAATTTAATTCAGGAATTGAACCGCAAGTATCACTGTCGGGGCGACAAGTCGTCTATAACGCTGATAGAATAAGCCTCATAGCTCTTATGCCTTGTTGATAATTAGGTAGTTTATGTGGAGACAAAGACATTAATTCAACAACAACCTGCCAATTACTAAACATCAAATCGACCCATGATTCACCCCAAAGTCCAATATAAAAAGTGCTATGTCTAGCATATTTTCTGTGACTTTCTGTTTTTCTGCTTAGATATTCTTGAACTTGCTTTGACTTAATTTCTATCCCTTGGATTATACTCTTCAAGTATGCTAGTGATAACAGAATTAATAATTTACTCAATCGCTCGCCCGTGAGATTAGTCCTTTCTAGGTTATATCCTCCACCCTTAAAGTCTCGCTCACATTTCTTCAATTCCAAATCTTTTTGCATAAGCATCAACTGCTGCTTGTATATTTGCCAAGCTTGTCAGAATATACCAAGGTTCTTCTGTAGTAATATTTCGATATTTACCCAGCCACTTACCTGCCAAATTAAACCCCGTAACTGGTGCGGTTTTTCGGATTGTTACTTCTTGATTGAAAAAGCTATTTCCTTGCTCTAATCCTAGCATTTTTAGTTCAGTCCATAACTCCAATTCCGTCTTGATACAAACATTCTTTTTTAGTCGTAAACAGAAATCTACTTTCTTCTCCCTCAGCCAATTTGCCAGGCTAACACTACAAAATTCACGATCTCCTAACACGAGCAATTTATAATTTGATAAGGCGGCGAATACTGGCGTTAATACGAATTGTTTATTTTCCAATGTGCTGTTCCCTTGTTTGTCAAGGACTTTCCAATAAATAGGAATAGCTCTTTTTCGCCAAATCATGCTAACCATCAAAATATTATTTGATTGCCATTTGGTTCGGTCTATTGCTAAATATACAACCTTATTTTGTTTGACACTACCTTTAATCCAACCAATCACCAGTGGCAACCAAATACTATCTAGAGTCCATTCATCCTCCGATAAAAATCTCTGAATCTTTTTTCTTCTACTTTCAAATTTAATGGGCATCGCTAGTTTTGTTGCTATGCTTTCCAATGTGACTTCTTTAATCGATTGCACTACTTGAATCAATAAAATTGTCAATAAGTAATGAGAACGTGTCAGCTTTTCTAACAAATGGGCATGATATAATTCTGGTATCATTTAAGTGTTTTTGGGTAAGAAGCTTTCTTACCCTATCTTTTTCTAGGCGATTTGTCTAGGATTGCCGGACTGTATGATTTTCAGGCAACCTGTCACCCCGTCAGCAAGTATCAACAGAATCTATTGTCAGCCAGCCAGCCGATGCTGAATTAATTAAAACCGACAAAATTGCAAGTAATCAGATTTCTCAATCGCCCGCTGAAGCCGAATATGGTGCAAACGGTACTGCTTCTCGATCAACCGCTGCAACTACGCTGATTCCCACTCCTATCGCTTCACAATCGCCTGCGATAACCGCTGAAATTGCCGATAATCGGGGCGAAGAATTGCCTAGAAAAACTGATAATACCCTTGACAATCCTGCATCAAAATCGCTAACCAAAATCCTTGAGGTTGTTCTCGCAGAAAAGGCTACTGATACACAGAAAAATGATCGGGCTGTTACCGCAACCACCGCTGAATTAGAAGCAGAACAATTCTACCAAAAAACCGCTGAAATTATTGGCACAAAAACAACTGTCGATGTAATTGAATATGACACCGCTTTTCCTGAAATAGTAGCCGAATTTAAAACTGAACAATTGCCGACAAAAACCGATTTAATTGTCATAACTAAAGCGGATGATACGGTTGAACGTACTCTTCCGGTTGCTGAAATAACAGCCAAAAATCAAAACGAAGAATTACTGATAAAAACAGATTCGGGCGCTGTTGCAGAATTCACGGCTGGTACAATCGATACGAACATCCCTGCCACCTTCACACTAGCCGAATTAGCAACTGAAATCTATCCAATAATTGCTATTAATTCTGACGAACCAAAACCGCGATTTTTCAACTCTAACAGCAAACTTTCCGACAATCTTACAGACAGTCAATTCCCTGACAATCTTGCAGACAGTCAACCCAATTCAACACAGCGTACTGGCAACTTCCAAAGCAGTACCAATACCCCAACAAATCTCTCAATAACAACAACAGCAAATTTACCAAGCCCCGGCACTTTCCTTGTATATAACCAAGGACAAGTCAGATTTGACTATGTATTTGACGGCGGCTACTTTGAAGGCGAACTCGGAATTTTCAGCCTGGCAGGAATGGAAGCATTTACACCAGGAACTCCAGAATTCATTGCCGAAGCATCCCGTAGAGTTTTAAGCAATTCCACCGACGGACATATTGTCATCAGCGACTCGAAAGAAGGAGCCAAATTCACCGGTGCGATGCCGTTCGACGGGGATTGGGGCAGCGGCGAATATCAGGGTATCAAAACTTTCTCCATGCTACCAGGCGACACCTTTGCCGTCATGTTAGTCCCCAACGCTACAATACAATCATCCTTCCAATCCTCATATTCGGGAAATTTGTTCCCCGAAAACCGTCCCTTATTCAGTATCGCCACAGCCAATCCCAACGATACCGCTCATCTGCTACAAATAGCCGACATTACCGGCACCGGCAACACCTTTGCCCTCGAAGATATGTCGGCCGCCAACTCAGACAGAGATTACAATGACCTAATCTTTAAAATTAGTGGCGCAATAGGAAACGCACCGCTGCTAGATACAGTCATCAATCCTGACAGAGAATGGCGCAATACTCCGTTAGGACAACAATTGCTCGCCGAAGCCAATCCCCCGAATTCTGACAACAATCCGCCCGTTGTTTCACCGACAAGCGCTCGGACTTATACAGAATTAGAGACAACTATTTCATTAGACAATCAGGCCACAGATGCAGAGGGCGACCCCCTGACAATTAGCGTCCTCAATCCAGTAAACGGCACTGTAATTTTCAATCCCTTAACGAACAAAGCATCGTTTAAACCAGCAATCGGCTTCTCTGGAATTGCCAGCTTTGATTTCCTTGCCAGCGACGCTTTTGGGAGTTCAACTCCCGCGCGGGTGACAGTCAACGTCAGCGATGTTCCCCTGCTGAATCTAGATTTTGTGAAGCGAAATCCGATCCTCAATGCAGGAGAAAATACGGAATTAGTTGTGCTCGGAGATTTTGCCGACCAAAAAGGTGTAGTGCTGCCAGATTCTTATTTAACTTACACTTCAATAAATCCAGAAGTAGCACCAATAGACGCAGCCGGGAAAGTGACAGGTTTAACCAACGGCACTTCGATTTTGAGCGCGAGTAGAAACAACCTGCAAGCAGTGACCCCAATTCGCATTGGGGCGATGCCGCAACCGACAACAGACGCTCAATTGCATCAGATACTAGCCGAAATGTACGGACTAGACCCCTACCCGGATGCCGTCTCCCTGACACCCGGCGCAACCCGGAAACTGTCCCTCGGCTTGAACCCTGGGTTGAGCGAGGTCAACTTAACCGCAGCCAGTACGGGTACGCGCTATTTTAGCAACAACAGCAACATCTTGAGGGTCAGTCCCGACGGCACTATTACAGCAGTCGGCGTTGGCGATGCTGCGGTGACTGCGATTTACGGTGCAGCAGAAGCAACAATTCCAGTGCGAGTCGAAGCGCCGCGAAGCGGGCCTGCAACCGTGGGGGCTGCTGGCGGCGTCGTCCTCTCAAGCGACGGAGAACTTATGGTGATGATGCCTCCCGGCGCTTTGAACAGCGATACAAATGTCAGCATTGCTTCCTTAAATCGCTCCGAGTTATCGCTGCCAGTCCCGACTGGATTTGAGTTTGCCGGGGCTTTTAATTTGAACTTTGGCGATAGCTCTCTGGAACAGCCAGTTCAATTAGCGGTGCCAGCACCAGAGGGCTTACCTGCGGGAACTGAGGTCTACTTCATGCGGAAGGGTGCGTTACCGGATGAAACTGGTGTCTGGAAACCAATCTGGCTTCAAGAAGAATCTGGTGTAGTTGGGGATGACGGCACAATTCGTACCTCCTCGCCACCCTATCCAGGGGTTGTCAGGCCAGGCGAATATATAATTGTCTATTCAAGTCCCACCGGAGATGCCACCTTAGTCAAAGGTCAACTCACCCTTAACTACGATTTCCCCCTAGCATTTTTTGGTATCATTGACCCCTTGGGAGGTATCGGTCAGTTGATCGATCCAAGCAACTTTGTCACCAATTTTGGGTTTACAGTTTCTTACGACATCTCTTCAGTCAAAGTAATCGCGATCCCTAAAGTGGGATTGCCAATAGTTACTGAGTTGGGCGTCCAACGAAACTCAAACGGCGTTGCGACTTTGGAAGCCAACCTAAATATACCAACACCAGCAGCTTCCAATTCCGCAGCCGCACCTAAACTTCAAGCAGCCTCTCTGAAGTTCAAAGACGAAAACAATCAACCCTTTGAGGGTAACGAACCGATTCTTTTCCTCAAAGCCAGTAACGTTCTGGCGAGCAATTTGGGCGATCCCAAGGGCAGCCGGCTCGAAGACTTAGTTGTGAAATTCTACGTTGGCGATCGCGTTTACGAACAGGCAATATTGCCCAACCTTAGCGCAACTTTGGGAGACAACCAGTTTGAAGTGGCAGTTAAAGTACCTAATACTGTAGTTTTGGGTGAGTCTTACATTTCCTTATCCAGACGGCAGAATCAACTGGTCGATCAGAACCTGACGGAACCAGTGTATGAGGAGATCGAATACAACAGCAATCCCATTTGGTTGGACGCGGGAGCTGAGTATGTTTTTGCGGCGCTAAAAGGAGCTGATGCTGTTGCAGTTTTAGACGGTACAGATCCCGAGTCGGTTGTGGCAGCTTCTAGCAGTTCTAATTTACTGCTTTCTACTATTCCTGTGGGAGATGGCGCGATCGACAGACCGCGAGACTTAGCTGTGACGAGTGACGGAACCCGCGTTTACGTGGCTCTGGAGCAGTCTGGTCGTGTGGCATTGGTCGATCCGATGGTGTTGCAACAGGTGGACACCAAACCAGATACCCCCGGCATCAACCCGATCGATTTGCCTATTGGTGCAACGCCTCGGTCAATTGCCATCGACCCCCGCAACCAATATGCCTACATCTCTGATGGGAAGCGAGGAAACATTTATGTTTTGGACATCGACCCCTTCTCCGAAGAATATCATCAGGTCATCCAGACTATCTCCCTAAGCTCAGTAACGGGTGGGTTAAATGAAATAGCTATTAGCAGTGACGGGCGCAAGCTCTTCGCCACTGCACCGGGCTTTCCAACTAGCCAGATTATCGCGGTGAATATCGATCCTGAAGACCAACCTCTCGATCCAAGCCAGAACCCCCGCAAGTGGCATCAGGAGATTGGTGTGGTAAATACTTTTGCTGGGGTGCAGGGAATGGCTGCTACCGCCGAGCCGAATCGGATGACCTTTACTAACACCAGTAATGATAGTAAGGGCTTTGGCGTATTAACAATTACCAACGACGATCCCACTAGCTTTGCCGCTACTGCCAACGATTATGCGGCGCTAAGTTTGGGTGACCCCCTAATGGGCGGTTCCCTAGATTACTTTGATGTCAATCGGGCGGTGGCTGTCACGGTGATGCGCGATGGGTCCTATGCGTTTGTGGCCGCGAAAAACGACAGTCCGCAAACCGGAGTTGAGAGCATAGACGGGGTGCGGGCAGGAAGCAATATCGGCATCATTAAAGACCCGTTTGGACCCACTCCGAAACTGGTGGCGGCGACTCGACCGATACCGCAAGGGGCAACCACTGACTTGGTACTTTCTAACGATAACAAATACCTCTATGCTTCCTACCCCACCCTGAGCGGCGACGGGGGTGTCTATGTCTTCGATGTCGAGGAAATTATCAGAACTCTGGAAAACCCTGGAGATTTTAAAATCGACAACCTCGACAGAGGTGTCAAATCGCCTTACTTCAATCCTGCCACGAGCCGTCCGGTCAGCTCGAGTAAATTCCAAAGCGTTCCAATTGACGATATTAACCCAGCAATTAGTATCGCTGCTGACTATGGGATTGTTACGGGGGATTGGCCTCGCAACCAGTTTACTTACGGTGTGTTTGATAGCAAGCACAGTCCGATCGCAACGGCTGGAAGCCCTTGGGGAATGGCAGCAAGCTTGAGTATCCAAGAAGATGAGAAGGAAAGGTTGCAGGAGCTAAGCCAGAGGATCGCAGAGCTGGTCGAAATGCGCGATACAGCAGACAATCCCAACGACGTGGACAAACTTCTTGAAAGACCTATTAGACAACGGGATGGACTGTTAAGAAAAATCTCAGTTGAGGTTCAAAGAGATAAATATGGAGATGAAGTGAATGTTAGTCCCGTTGAGCTGGAGGGAGGCAGATTAATCTTTGAAATCAACTACGAAAATCTTTTTCAAACTTTTTATGGTAGTAGCTCTGTTGCATGGAATATCGCACCGCTCGAAAAACGAGCTGTATTCGATATTGGTAGAGAGCTTGCTTCCCAACGAGTAAATTTACCCGCAGGTACTAAGCTCAAGACCATGTTGGGTTTTGGCGGGACTACCGCTCAAGGGCTTGTTCAACCTTATCCCGGCGATATCGATTATCGGGACTTAAACATAAAATACGATAAAAATAGGTTATAATGCTTACATAGCAAGCATATAACGTTAAAAAATGACCC
>NZ_JAUBOX010000115.1:0-18678 GCF_036700445.1 Microcoleus sp. T3_B1 | reverse complement strand
AGTGGGTTATAAGCAAACATGACCAACAGGTAGATAATTGTCATCACTATGTTGATGATCGTCTCTGCCATACTGCCAGAAATGACCTGGGCCACTTTGTCGTTGAGCTTCACTCTTCCCCCGATTTCACCAGGGAACCGTTGGGTATAAAATCCCACAGGGAGTTTCAACATATGCCAGAAAAATTGACTGGACATACTGGCAGCTAATTTAATTTGCAACTGTCTTAAATAGCGTCGCTGCTGGGAGAACAAAAACGCCTGAATTAGGGCGGTGAGGAGCATTCCCAGCAGCAATGGACGCAGCCAGTCGGTGCGGTCTTCAACGAGAATTTGATCGACAAATACTTGACTGAAAACAGGTAGTACCAGTCCTGGAAATACTAGCAAAAAGCCAAGTAGGACACTGAGCGAAACTGCTCCCACCGAGCTTTGCAAGCGTTGTAGTAGCGATCTCAATACGCTAGACCGTTGTCCCCCCCGCTTGAACTCCGGCCCCGGTTCCATTGCTAGGATAAACCCAATATATGCCTCGTCAAATTCCTGCAAGGAAACCGTGCGCGGTCCGGTTGCTGGGTCGTTGATGTAAACTCGGTCTTTTTCAAAGCCTTCGACTACTAACAAATGGCTGAAATTCCAGAATGCGATCGCTGGTAGTCGCATTTTAGCCAACTGGGAAGTTTGTTTTTTAAATGCTTTTGCCCGCAGGCCGTATTGTCTAGCAGCTTTGACGATGCTGGCAGGTTGGCTGCCGTCACGAGAAACGCCACATTCCTGCCGTAATTTGGCTAGGGGGACAAATAGTCCGTAATAACTCAGCATGATGCCCAGTGCTGCTGCCCCGCATTCTACTTCTTCCATTTGCAATACGGTAGGTGTTTTAACACGTTTCTTGGGCTGCTGTTCCATTATTTGACTGAGCCACTGTTTCAACACTGCATTACTCCTCAATGGTTCCTATAAGAGGCAATATATTTATTAATTACTTTCAGAAAAACAAATAAATTCATTGAATTTGAGATAATCGGGTAAAACTTTTCAGTCAGTGTATAGGAATAACTATCTTCTCTTTTGTTTCTCTGGAGAACCTGGAAATTACTTAACTTCTTGTGAAAAAAGGGATAGGCTGTGTACGTGAATTCTCTCTTGACAACTATCCCCTATTCTCGTAAAGTCATTCAGGTCAGATATAGAGAATGAGCCACCTCTATTTTTAGTTGTGAATTATTTAACTTTTTTTGGCGCTGAGTTACAGAATTTCCAGGCGTACCGCGAATAATTCCCCGACACTTAGGCGACCCGCACTGACACTGAAACTCTGGAAAATCTTCATTCTCGATTGTTGCGTAGTCTACGGTTAACTCTTCTCCTGCTGCAATATCCCTGAGCGCGTATATATTGAGTCCTCGGTAGCCTATATTGGGTTCGCAAGAGTGGTTTTGGGGTATCCAGTTGGCTGGGTTTTCGTCCCAAAACATAAAGACTTCTTCACTCAAAGGAACAGCATACTGCCGAAACTCTTCTTGCTCTGATGCACTCCAGTGGGATTGGACATAATCACGGGTAACAATCCTTTTTGGATACTCCTCTCCCTGGAAGATAATTTCCCCAGCTTTCAAATCAGTCACCGCATAAATGCCATAGCCAGAAATAGCATTTCCACATACTTTAAATTTTTTCTGACGGCGTTGGTATCTGGTAATACCTTCCGTTATGATATGTTTGAGAAAGCTTGATGCACCTACCTCGTCATACTTTAAAATGTAGTCAGCCGATGCTTCTGCGCCTCCTTCAAAAAAAATAGAAGGGTTAAAGCTAACTTCAAGAAATAAAATTTCTTTTTGCTCATTTACTCGAAAATCTAGACGAGCATAGCCAGCACCGTTAAAAGCTAAGAAAATATTCTTAGCAGCGTCTCTCAAGCGGAGGTCAAGTTCTGAATCGGAACAAGGAATATTACGCTTTGGGTGATGTTGTCGCACCTTCAAATCGTAGGTTTTAAATTGTTCTCCTTCCGGAAAGACGAACTCTAGAGATTTATACGTTATCGGAGAGCGGCGCTCTTCAGGGTTAGCAGCCACAAGGACTGTAAACTCTCGCCCAGGTATATACTCATCGATTAGAACTTGACCAAAGTTGGCTATGAGTTCAGCCACTTTGCTCTGTAATGCCTCTTTTGTTGTTACATAGGATTGATGGTCAATTCCCAGACTGTCTGATGAGGCTGCTGGTTTAACAAACAGGGGGAATTGCAAGTTTTGACAAGCCCTCTCAACATCAGCTAACGTTTCAGCTTTCACAAATGCTGGTGTGCGTACTCCTGCAATGTAAGCAACGTACTTCATTAACTCCTTGCCTGGATCGTAGAGGTCGAAAGTCGGACCCGTGTAAGGCAAATTAAGCTGCTCCAAGGCAACGATTACATCAATAGAGGGAACATCCCAGTCCAAACATCCCGTACAGAGGTTGACAAAAATATCGTAACCTTGCTTCTTTAAATCTTTAAGCTGACGATAGGTTGTGGCTTTATTGAGAAATACATGGTCTACCTGGTCTTCTGGTAGTAGATGAGAAAGGTTACGTGGCGGTTCGCAGTTTTTGTAGTCTGCTTCTACTGTTGATTGAGAATAGTCAGGTTGTAGAACGCAAATTTTCATGTTGATTTCCTATAGTGTCAGTTTAGTACAAGTATCGTAAAAGATTGGATTAGTTTTGAGTTATTGCGATCGCCTCTCGGATTTTTAAGTGCTATCATCTCAAAGACGGGCAATCGCCTTTTAGATAGAGGAACTGCAAGAAGATAGTGCAGCTATCCCTGAACCTGTTGCGCGAGGACGAGTATGGGGCAACTGGCTTAAGGAGCGATCGCTCTGTGCCTGCTCAAGAGAATTCCTTAGCCGTTCCGCTAAAACTCGTACATGAGGCTCCTTGACAATGGTGTAGTGATCGCCAGAAATTGTATCAATCTTCACTCCACCTTCCGTTAACTGATTCCAACCCGTTGTGGGGTCTGAATTCTCTAACCCAAACGATTCCTCCGCACGAAATACCATAATCTGGTTTGGATAAACAACTGGCGTGTAGGTGCGTTCAGCCTGACGATTTGCCAAAACAACCTCTAGCAGACGGCGAATTTCAACCACTCCAGCATCAGGAAGCACAACGTTAGCAGCCCTCGCCCGCTCCAGCACATAGCCCAACTGCTCATCCGGCGCAAGCGATTGGAGAGCGCTAACCGATACAGCAAGCTCCTTCCCAAAATAACTGCCCAAATCCTTAGCAAACCAAGCTAGTGTGGCAGCAGTATCAACCTCCATCGGTTGACTGTTACGCTGGGGTGCTGAACTATCTATCAGAGCAAGCAACGCCACTTGCTCACCTGACGAATACAACTGTTGAGCCATCTCAAACGCTACCACTCCACCAAATGACCAGCCTCCCAGCAAATACGGACCTTGCGGTTGAATCTCGCAGATTGCCTCGATATAATAACTAGCCATAGCTTCAATCCGGCTCTTTGGCTCCCCTTGCCCATCAATCCCCGACGCTTGCAAACCGTAAAAGGGCTGGTCTTCACCCAGATGACGAGCTAAATCCAGGTAACAAAGCACATTGCCCCCGATGGGATGAACGCAGAAAAAGGGAGGCTTCGTACCATCTGGCTGAATCGGTACTAAAGGAGAACTCAAGAGAGAACCCGTCGCCTGACGCAGAATGCTTGCCAGATGCTCAATCGTCGAACTGGGAAAAAGCGTCGCTAGCGATAACTTCTGCCCAAAATGCTGCTCAATCTCCAGCATCAGGCGTACTGCCGATAGAGAGTCACCGCCCAAGTTAAAGAAGTCGTCTTTCACGCTAATGGGGTGAATACCCAGCACCTTTTCCCAAAGATGAGCCAACTGAAGTTCCCAAGTGTCACGGGGAGCTATAAATGCAGTTGGTTCAATGCGTCTGCTGTCCCTTGGAGTGGGTAGTGCTTTGCGGTCAACTTTCCCATTAGAATTCAGTGGCAGGGACTCCAAGAACGTAAACCCTCCCGGGAGCATATAAGCTGGTAAGCGCTCTTTCAAGTAGGTGCTCAGGCTTTTATCGCATAGCTCTCCGGGAGTCGGTTGCTCGTTTAACACTACCTCTTGCGCGAATAGGCGATTGTAAAATAAGTTGCTCTTTGAGGGAGTCTTGTAGAGAAAAGAATCATATTCAAATTCAAGGCGTTCTCCACTCTGTTTGAGCAAATAGCCTCGAATGTGATAGTCAGGACTTAACTGGTCTTCACTCAACTGAGCGCTACAAACGGCTTCAATTTTGTCTCCAGCCGCCACTTCAATACCCGGATAAAACACTGGAAAATAAACAGGTAGCCAGCTACCGACATAAGCTAGACTGTCAATGACTTCATTCTCAACTGTGTGTAAATTAAGCCATAACAAAAATCCATCAATTTTGCCACTTTGAGTGATGGTAAGGCTTATCTGTCGGTCATATTCTGGATTAGAGACTTGATTGAAATCCAAGTCCTCAAAAACATCTACAGTGGAGATGATGTTTGACTCAGGAAAATTTCGGAAAGATACCCTTAAGGAAATTTTCCCTCCGAGCTGGTTGAAAATCTGCTGAGTGTAATAACCCGATAGTTCCGAAAAGTGAGGCTGACTGGCAAACGTTTCAGGAAGATAAACAGCAGCGATATTAGTCACGCAGCGCTGGGGAATCATCATTCCATCTTCCTTGAGAAACCTTCTGGCATCATTGAGAATCGAAACCGCCCCTTCTGAATTACCGATTACGCCAATCAGTTCTGAAACACACAGATCGACTTTTTCCGGGAGTTGCACTTGGGTGGCATCCCCATAAATTACCGATATTTTGTCTGACAACCCCAGAGATTTCACATAACTGGTTGCCTGTTCGTAAGCTTCAAGTTGCATCTCAATGGCGTAAACTTTCTTAGCGCCATGTTCGGCACAGAATTTCGCCCAAACAACATCCTTACCCGTGCCAATGTCTACAACGACTTTGTCCTTAACAACTTTTTTAAGTGCCACCTCATAACTATGATTTCTCACATGGTCATAGGTCATGGCATAGTACAGGATGGCATCATAAACTCGGTAGTCTCCCGGACAGGGCCATAGTTCTACCTGAGTGTTTTTGGGTTTGGGAACGACATAGGCGACGAGGCGTTGCTTGCCTGATTTTTCTTCGTGAGCCACTACCACACTGTCTTGCACCAATGGATGCTGATTGAGAGTTGCTTCGATTTCCTCCGTTTGGATGCGGAAGCCGCGTACTTTCACTTGGTTATCAATGCGCCCCAGGATTTCGATATTACCGTCGCTCCCGATACGGGCTAAGTCCCCGGTTTTGTAGAGGCGAGAATTTGCTTCATCACTAAAAGGATTGCGGATAAACCGCGCCGCCGTCAATTCGGGACGATTGAGATAGCCTTTTGCTAAACCAAGGCCACCAATATATAATTCGCCCGTCATCCCTTTAGGCACGGGCTTTTTGTTTTCATCCAACAAGTAAATCTGGGTGTTGGCAATGGGACAACCTATAGGTACAGAGTTGACATCCGGCAATTCTTTCCAGATATCTGGTTCGTAAAGCGTGGATGTGATAGTGGTTTCAGTCAGTCCATAGGCATTAAGCCAACGGACGCGATTACCCGCTATTTTCTGCCAACTCATCAATCGCTCTGGTAAAACTTTCTCATTGCCAACTACAACTAGGCGCAGCGTGGGAGGTAATTGCGCCTGTGAACTAGACAAAGCAGATACCCATTCATGCCAGTAAGAAGCAGGGAGGTTGAGAACAGTCAGCTTTTCCCGCTCTATCAGTGCTTGAAACTCTGCAACAGTTGGAGTTACAGAACCAGGACGGAGAACGACAGTACCCCCGCTTAACCAGGTAGGGAATAACTCTTCTGCTGCAACATCGAAACTAATCGAAGCAAACTGTAAAACCCGATCTGTTGTCTGCAAATTATAGTGCTTGGCAATGGAAACACTGTGGTTGGCTAAAGCTTGATGCGGAATCAGAACTCCTTTTGGCTGCCCTGTAGAGCCTGAAGTGTAAATGACATAAGCTAGATTGTCAGATGTCGTGCGGGTGTCAGGGTTCTGCTCGCTGTATTGGGCAATCTCCTCCCAATCAGCATCTAAACACACCACTTTTGCTTCGTGTGGGGGAAATTTTTCTAGCCACCGTTTTTGAGTTAACAGCACTGGTGGTTGAGCATCCTCTAGCATCAAGGACAGTCGCTGTTGCGGGTAGGTTGGATCTAGGGGGATGTAGGCAGCACCCGCTTTGAGAATACCCAACAGTGCGATCGCCATTTCCAAAGAGCGTTCCACACCAATCCCAACCAGAGCTTCTGGTTCCACTCCTAAAGAAATTAGGTAATGCGCTACCTTGTTGGCTCGATGATTTAATTCCCGATAAGTGAGGCTTTCCCCCTCAAAAATCACGGCGATGCTATCAGGCGTTTGTTCTACTTGAAACTCAAATAACTGAGGAATACACAATAGTTGAGGCGTTGATGAATTAATATTATTTGCCATTTGTTCTCTTGGTAGTCGCCGTTAATCCCTGCAATACACTGTTTGTCTAAAGTTGAAAGAAGAGCGCATTAAAGTTTCAAGACTGCATTAAGAGTCTCCATTATGGTTCCCCAACTCCGCCCGCGTCAGTCAGGAAAGTCGGAGCGTTGCGTAAACTTTTATACATTACGAAGATAACTTATGTCTTAAGGGGGATGTCAATCAAAATACCCCTGTAATAAGTAAATCTTCCGTGAATACCTTTTTTGAAGAGAAAATAAATTGAACCATCCGAGGTAACAATACAGTCAAAGCATAAGTTGTATCAGCCTCATACCCCTGATTCCAAAGCTGAAAAATTGGCAGCTTCTTGCGCTAGCGCACAGGATGTCATAAAAGAAGCGATCTGAAGAGCAGCAGCGCTTGCGCTATCGCCTCTAGGACTGCGCTTTTTGCGATCGCTTCCCTTGTTGTCAAGCTTAACCAAAAAACGATTGCCTTTCCTCAAGTAAAAAAGAGGAGGGATGGCACTCGTAGTTTCTACTTCTTTAAGACGATTCCTAAAGTCACTTTCTGAATTTTTCGAGTTAGAGGCTTTTTTTCTAACTTGATGCCCCATATGAGATGAGTGCGATAAGCGGAAAAGGGGGCGATCGCACCCCCCTATCTCCAAACTCCACCAGCCGCGATCGCACCAGAAGGCAATATACCTAGAAACGGGACAGTTTCGGCTGGGAGGAGTTCAACCCATCTTTTTCGTCTGACTCTCTAGGAGTCGAATGAGTACTTCCAGAGATTTGTTTCCGATGGCGGGGAATATACCGATATCCAACAGGGGATGTCCCCTTTCTCCTAAACATGAGTGCTTTGTACCTGAAGCCGCTTGACGATAAGATGGCTGAGATGGGCTGCTTTTATGTACGATACATGGATGACTGGGTGGTGCTTGCTCCCACGCGGCGGGCGCGGCGGCGAGCAATTAAGGCGACGAACCAAGTGTTATGCGATTTTTTTTCATTTTCTGGGTTTCCGTCCGGTTTATGTGCATTGGCTCATTCGTATTTCTTGGCTGTGTAATATGGTCGCAACGTCGCTCCTTTTTGCAATACTGTTTTCAAGATCGCATGATCGAGCAGCTCTCTTTGTTCCTCTGTGAGTGGTTCAGGTCCGTCCACCATCCACGTTTCGGATGTCAAATCTCCTCCTATCAATAACCACGCCACAGGGGTTTGGGCTTTTTTCCATGTGTAATATATCTCTTTTGCTGTGTACTGCCAAAGCATAGCACCGAGTTTCTCGTTAACCCACTCTATGAATTCTATTCCTGACCCTCCGTATCCGAAGTACAGGAAGAAAATTCCTTCTCCGGGCATTATCAGCACCGCTTTTTCCACTACTCCGTGGAAAATATGATGCCCGTTCATCGTCATTGCACACCATGCGTGGACTGTGGCTGTCTGCTTCTTTCCGTTTACTTCGATCGGCAACTTAGTAGTTTTGACGACCGTCGTGCCTATGCGATCGCATCCGTTGAGCACCAATGTTTTTTCACTCCAGGTGGATGTGTTTCCTATGTTGCCTTGGGCATCGATCTGCTGCGCTTGCACTGTGTTTTCTTTTTTTACTTCCATATCTAAGTCCAGCAAGTTCACAGTTTTGTACGTGAGTTCTTGGAACTTGTCGGATGACCACTTATTCGCGTCATCTGCGAAATTCGCATCTTTCACAGCCGTTATATTTAACTGGCTGTGCACGGAACCTTGTGCCTCGGCTGTTATTGTTTTGCTCAGTGTCTTGCCCAGGCTCATCTGGTTGAGAATCTGCACGAACGGGGTGATTTTATCGCTCGTGATATAGTCCCTGTATTGATAGTCGATTTGTGCTATTCCTTTCGTCTTGATGGTGGCTTTTCCCAAAATTTCCGCGTTTTTACGTACCAGGTCGGGAATCTTCCATTGATTTAGGATAAGGTCGGCAAAATCTGGCTTTGTGGTTGACATTTTGCCTGCGTACTTTCTGACCAAGCTTGTAAGCTGTGGGTTTTTGAGGAGGATTTTACCGGATTGCATTTGGTCTCGTTTATCCTTCTGATTTGTGATCGGGACGCTTGATTTTTTAGCATCATTTATGGCTTCTACTATTTAGACGATTCTCGCCGTCTCTTTCTGAATTTTTTGAGTTAGAAGATTTTTGCCAAAGTTGTGTATCTTTCATCGCGTCCGCTGAGTTCAGTTGTTTCCGCCGAAACTGGAGTTCCATAAATTGTGGGCGGCGTAGGTATGGACATAGCCCAATCAAAAAAACGTAGTATTTGCGTCTAACCTGTCCTTTTTCCTTGCTTCTCGGCGCTTGCAAGTAAATAGATTCCTAGCTCCTAGTTGTAGAGCTAATAATTTACTCCTCACAGATGAACCTATATTCTTCCCTCTTGAGAGAATGCTCCTCTAAAAACCTCTTCATTTTCTGCTTTCCATCGGCAATATTTTGAGAGCGAATAGCTACAGAAGCATAAGGTTCTTCATATTTTTCATCTGATGGGATTTCTTTGTCTAGAAGGATTACAAAGAAATCCGGATCTGACGATAACTCTTTAAGCTTTGCTACATCTAGAATATGCTTATGTAATGAGGCATAGCATAGAAAACCGTTGTAGTACAGGCGGGGTAAGCTGTTTTGATTAACAAACGGTTTAATCCTACAAGCAATCAGATACGAATACAGGATTAGGTTGACATCCCGTAAATTAAATTGCCATTTAGATATATAAAAACCACCCATTCTCGCATTAATTTCTAAAATTTTTACTCCCAGTGGTGTATAAATTACGTCAACACAAAAAACACCATATTTTAAGCCAATATTGTGGCAAGATTTCCAGGCTGCATGAATCATATTTTCTTGTTTTTCTCTGTCCAGCAAACTCGGCATAATTTCCGCCATTTCCTTACAGAGAGTAGGCATTGTTGGGCTTTTATCAGTTACATAACCAGCTACTAATTCACCATCAAACATAATGAGATCAACATGATGCTCAGAGCCTTGCAGGTAAGGAGTAGCAATTATCTTATAGTTGAAACTCAAGCCCATACCTGTTTGAGTGGCGGTTTGAATATAGCTTTTATAGTCTTCAAACCTAGCTAATAATTCTTCTTCTGTTTGAATTACCTCTACACCAAAGGAAGTACTTCCAGTATCTAGCTTAATTACTAAAGGATAGGAAAATTGTGGAATATTAAGGACATCTGCAACATTATTTAAAGCCCAAAAATCTACGGCGTTGGAGAATTCTCTACATTCACAAGCTAGTTTATTGGACTCATCAGCTAGAAGTTTTTTATGAGTCAATAATTTGCTTTTAGCGATGCTTGCGCTTTGATAATCGTTGGCTGGTTTACCTAAAAAGCTAGCGACTAAAGAGGACAAAGGTACATTATCTTCCCAAAACGTAACTACGCCGTCCACGCTGATGCAATGATTGCGGACAACTTCCACAATTGCTAGGGCATTTTCAATATCTTTGCTATGGTCGTCAATGTCAATATTGAAAAACTGGCTGCTGTAACTGGCAGCGAAATGTTGAGAATCCCTATCAATTAAAATAATATTGATACCTACTTGATTGGCAAATTCAAAAACATTCAGCTTTGAGTAGCCTCCACCTCCAATCATCAATATATTCCTGCCTTTTAGCATATATTGATAGGAGCGGTACAACATCGTTTCCACCCATTTATCAAGGATGTCAGTCCTGTTGGGAGAATGTTGCACTTCGTATATCTGCAAGGTGGTAATGCAATCGTGATCGTTGACTTCAATTAGAAACGGTTCTAATTGATTATTGTGATTCCTAAAAAAAATATCTAAACCAATGAAATCCGTTTGTTTTTTTTGTTGGGTGACATGGGTTAAATATTGCGTTTCGTAGCCAATAATAGACTCTAGTACCGCTTCACCTAATCGGTTAATTTTTTCAACAAGCTGATTCTTATCCTCGTTTGTCAACTGGAGCAAGTTACACAGATAGTCGATTGAAAAACTCTCGGAAGTATCTCCATTAATGGGTTGGTCAATATAACCTAGATTGCAGATAATCCCAGATGTTTCAACCACATTATTGGGGCGGCGGGTTACAAACACCCTCAGTCTCGCACCCAGGTTACTATTCTCAGTAATGCTTGAATCGATAAATTCCTCCACAAACAGACAATCATTGTCTTGGAGTGAATCCATACATTTCTTAAAGTTTTCAACAGCCCTGTTCAGATTATCTTTTGATTCAATAGTGCATAGTCGGCTTCCCATCCACCTTGTTCCAGAAGGCTTAATCACAAATTTAGAAGTAGGAAATGCCGTCAAATATTTTCGGATTTCATCACTAGAAAGATTTTTGGATAGGGAAATCAATTGAACTTGTGGAGTGATGGGATGATGGCTATATTTCTCCAAAGAAAAGCCAAAAGCCATCGTTTGGGGTACATTTACATTTCTTGCAGCAGCAAGTAAGCGGGTATGCAGTTTGTCATTGGTATATTCTTCCAGTTCTATACCACTTGACATCGGACAGTCCGCCAGTCCTTCATAGAACTGAAATTTTTGAGCCTTCTCTTGGTGGACTGGTTCATAAAAACTGAAACCCGCTTCGGTACAAAAATTACATAAAAAAGTTATCCTCTGAGGAGTTTTGAATTTGGTATGAAAACATTGACCAAATTCATTCATGGTAATCCCTTCAAGGATGTATAATACAGATTTATCCCCTTTTTGAATAACTTTTACCCAAGTCTGTTCAGTTACTATAAAAGCACTTTCAGGTAAAATTCTACTTGCAGCTAACAGTAATGTAAGCCTTTCGTCCGCTAAAGTAAAGAAAACAATACAGGGTTTGCTTTCATCTGATTCTAGTTCCGCCTCAGCTTCCTTAATCGGCTTCAGATTATAAGCTTGGAGAACTGAGTTGAGTGTCTCAAACATATTTGACTATACTTTTATGAAATGACTGTTAGCTAATCAAATCGAGGAACTCTTGGGGATGTTAAAAAGTTGGCTAAAACTCCCTAGATTATTCCAGAGTTGCTAATTCTATTCTTTCGGACTGCCGATGCTATGCTCAAAGCAGTTCTTCAAATCCAAGTTGGCGCTTTCAGTATCACTCTTGACTGTAAGGGGTTGCGAAGGGTCGAATAGGAGTTTGTTCTCGCAAGGGGTTAAGGTTTGGTGGAAAAATTCTTTACAGCGATTTTGCTCATCTGCAACAATAACCCGCGCTGTATGCCCTGTGCGTAAAACATCAGTGCGATCGCACCATTCGTAGGAGAATATTATCAGGATGTCTCCAGGCTGGCACAGAAGCGCGCCCCCACCATTGGGACAAATGCAACCCGTTCCTGCCTCTCCTGGCAGAGCATAGGTTGACCAACGGTTACCGTTGCTGACGTTGACTATCTCCACTTCTTCGAGGGGCAGTATTCCGACTTTCTCCAATAACTCTTGGTCAATGGTGATACTGCCTACATAATCGCGCTTGGCATCGGTCACACGTACTCGATGAAGTTTAGCGTGCATCAGTCTGATTGTAGCCATATTACTCCTTTTGATAGTCATCTTTTTCTGCTTTTATAATGGGCTTGGCCCAGACTCTAGGTGCGCTTCATCTTCGTAAATAATCGCCATATTTCTAACTCCGTCGGATTGTCCAGCTTACTAGTGTGTGACTTATACCCTTCTGCTATTTTCTTCTTCCATGCGAAAAACCAGGGGGGGTATGTGCCGAATCCAGATTAGTCCTACCTAAAGGTTTTTTCATGTAGAAAGATACTGCGGTAAATACCGACTTAATTTCAGTTTTCCAACAGATTGCCAAATACTGCACCGAACACGCGAATTTTGCCGTAAGGCATCGCCAAAAGTCACCTTTGAGATAAGGCAGATTTGAGGAATTTTGCCTCAAACGAACCCTCATCTTTCTCTCCGACATATTCTTGACAAGGGATTGAAAGTGGGAAGAAGATTCAAAGGAGGAGAGCGGGACGGTAGCATACATTTTCCACATCCTTTCCTCATCTCTAGCAATTCCCGCCTCCTCAGCACTGCCAGACAGGAATTCCCCCAACTTCCACTTTCTTCATCAAATTTTGCCAACGCCAAAATCGGTACAGGCTGCCTTTCACACAGCCCCACCTCAACACACCAACAACCATCTCTCCTTACCTCTAACTTCCCATCATTAGTCGCCGCAACCATCACCGACTCAGAGTGCTGCACATCACGCAATTCCTTAATCGCTTCCTCAGCCCCAACACTTTCTACTTCCTCCACCGCAACGGATAACGTCACCGTCTCCCCTGCATCCGCTTCAACTCCCCCATTCCCCTGGGACATTTCCCCAATTGCCGACTCCGTTGCAGTTGGTGGAACAGATTTATCCCTATCCGTCCCCTCCTCCTCGATAAAATATCCCCTCAACTCCTCACGCAGAATCTTCCGCGCCTGGGAGATGCGCTTGCAGACATTCGGGTAGGAAATCTCTTGCTGTTGGGCAATCTCTGGATAAGACAATTCTTGATAAAAGTGCAGTATAAACGTCTCGCGCAAGCGAGGAGGTAAATTGTCAATCGCACGACGAATCACCATCCTTTTCTCGCCAGTCTCCAAAGCAATTTCTGGCGTATCCTCACTCCGTAGCAGTCCGTCCTCCTCAAAAGATGCGTAACCTTCTATATCCTCAACTCGATTCGCCCCCCGACTGCGTTCACGATAAATGTCCACGCACAGATTGCGAGTCAGCGTCGTCAGCCAGGCCTTAAAATTATTAATTTTCCCGGCAAACTTTTGCACCTTTCCCCAAGCCTTGAGCATCGCCCGACTCAAGGCATCTTCAGCATCAGTCAGATTGCCCCCCATCCACTTGATGCAGCAACGGTGAAGATAATCTTGATACTGCTGCCATTGCTGCCAAAACCCTTTCCCTAAATCTTCAGAGCAACCCTGCAAGTATAATGCACTAACTGTTTGAGAATCTGACATAAATCAATAACTGGTAGTGAACCCTATTAAGGACAGATAAGACTTAAATTTTAGAAGGTTTTATCCATACAAGCTCACGCTGATTTGCTCACCAAAGGCGACTTGGTAGAATGCCGCTCAAAAGCCTCCGCGATGATTTCTGACATCAGTTGTGCAAACGGAATACCAGCCAGATGCAAGATAGTGCCAAGAGAGGTTTGGTTTAGGTCGGAGAAGTCAGTCAGAGGCATAGAAGAAATGGCACAGTTAGGATTAACTTCCAGAACAAAAAGCTCTTGAGAATCTTTGTCCATGCGGATATCTACTCGCGCATATCCGTTGCCACCAACCGCACAATACGCACGCTTGCTGAGATCGCAGAGTTTTTCGCTCAAATCCGAAGCTACCGATTGGCAATGGTAAAACGGTTCCGAGGATGACGATGAAGATTCTTCAAGGTGTTCGCCCCAGAAGTTATCGTAAGACCGAAATTGTTCGGTTTCAGGCAAGCTGGAATGAAACACCAATTCAATCGGCGGATAGATTTTGAGGCTTTCCGGTTGTTGGGAATCACCTAGCAGGAAAACTGTAAATTCACGACCGCTGATAAATCGTTCTACAAAGATGCTGTCCGGTGGAAACTGCATCTCGTGTACCCCTTGCAGCAATCGCTGAACCTGTTTACTCACCTGTTCATCGCTTTCAACAACCGACTCTAGTGAAATTCCGATACTGCCATAGCCGAGTGCTGGTTTAACTAATAGAGGTGTGCCAAGACGTTCGCAAACTCCCTGAACGTGACTAGGGTCTGCAATGACTTCGTAGGGAGCCGTAGCTACATCCGCCTCGACAAAGGCACGCTTCATTCTGAGTTTAGATGAGCCAAGATAATCAAAGGTAGAATCTGCACCCGTAAAGAGGATGCCTTTTGCTTCCAGTAGTTTGATGACGCAAGTGCCAGGGAAGTTGGGGTCTTCATCCCCAGCACAATAGTTCAGTACCACTGGAACGTACTCCTTTTTGGAAGAAGCTACCTCCTCAACAACTTCGTGCATATTTTCAAAGGTGATTGACTGCCACTTCCATTTGATGCCGAGTTCTGCAAATACGTCTGCCAGTTCCTGACGAGCTGAAGGAGTATCGTATTCTTCACTAACCAATCCTTGTTCTGTAATACGGTAAGGAATAAATACCCAGACAAATAGCTGATTGCTAGGCACAGGAAATTTTAGCGAAGTTATCATTGTTTTTGTAGTTTTTTGGGTTGACAGTAATATCAGTAAACTTTCAGGCTGCTTTGCTTACCAAGAACGACTTGGCAGAATGCCTAGCAAAAGCCTCCGCGATGATTTCTGACATCACTTGGGCAAACGGGATGCCAGAAAAATGCAGGATAGTTCCAACAGAGGTCTCGTAAGGTTTTTCATTTTCAGCTTCTCTAGAGTCATATTCTTCAGAAATAGGAATAGAAGATAAAGCACAGTTAGGATTCACCTCAAGAACAAACAGTTCTTGGGAAACTTTATCCATTCGCACATCAACTCGTCCATATCCATTGCCACCAACAGCACAGTAGGCACGCTTGCTTAACTCGCAAAGTCTTTCTTGCAATTCGGGAGCAACCAGTTGGTAGTGACAGAGTGGTTCTTGAAGTGAGAGGGAACTTTCTTGTTCATCTTTTTCTCTGTCGTAAGCCAAAAATTGTTCGGTTTCTGGCAAGCTGGAGTGAAACACTCGTTCCATAGGTGGATAGACTTTAAGGTGTTCTGGTTTCTGAGCCGAACCAACAATGAAAACTGTAAACTCAGAACCATTGATAAACCGTTCCACAAAGATGCTGTCCGGTGGGAATTGCATCCCGTGCTGTCCAGAGAGCAAGCGTTGAACTTGTACTCTCACCTGCTCATCGCTGAAAACTACTGAACTTAAGGAAATTCCATGACTCCCATAAGAGGTTGCAGGTTTCGCAATCAGAGGAGTGCCAAGTCGCTTACACACTCCTTCCATGTGGTTGATGTTAGTAATGACTTCATAGGGAGCAGTAGCCACACCTGCATCGACCAAATCACGCTTCATTAAAATTTTGTTGTCACACAGATGGCAAAAGTTAGCATCTGCTCCTGTAAAAATAATGCCTTTTTTTTCCAAGAGTTTCACCAGAGAAAAGCCAGGGTAGCCATCAAGCTCTTCAAATCCATCGCAATAATTTAAGACTAATGGAATGTACTCTTTACTAGAAGCCGCCACATCCTCAACAATTGCGTGCATATTCTCCAAGGTGAGCGGTTGCCACTTCCACGCTATACCAAGCTCTGCAAAGACATCTGCCAGTTCCTGACGATAAGCAGAATGGTCGTAGAATTCGCTAATCATCCCTTGTTCCGTGACGCGGTAGGGAATAAACACCCAGACAAATAGCTTATTGCTAGATACAGGCAATTTCTGAAACATTGATATTTTCTTCATGAATTGGCTGCCCAACTGTGACATAGATTCCTCCTAGTTGAATTAAATCTGTAGGTTAACCACTAACAACGAGGCACTCTTTATCCATCACAAACATGACCTTTGCACGCAAAGCATGAGCCATGCGGTGGGTAATGACAATCACCGTGCATTTCTTGGCAATGCGCTCTAAAGTTGTCATGATTTCCGCTTCCGTCGCGAGGTCTAGTGCTGATGTAGCTTCATCCAGAATTAGACTCACTTTCACTTGGAAGACAGCTAACTGCACCCACTGTTCTCCCATATCTTTCAGCACCTTTGAAAAAGTTGGCTCAGTACGAAATTTGTTGCCGGACGCGGCTATTGCACGCATGCGTCCGCTGTTGAATGCCTTGGCAGCAGTAATATTCTGATTTATCGAGCCATTACCCCCTGTAGATTCAATTTAATCTTTTTGCTAGCCTTAATCCTCAGCTTGTTTTATTTGTCATCTATCTCTAGACATATTTAACATAAGTCTTTGGATAGATGCTTGTCAAGGGAAATCAATAAAATTTGTGTAAAGAAAACGTCATAGAAGGTAAAAATTCAACATTTCCTGGTTTGGGCCTGAGTAACGTAGAAAAAGGTTGAGAAGAAATGCCCCAATTTACATTCACCTCTAGAGCAAATAGTTCTTGAGATAATTGGTACATCCTTATATCCCTCCGTCCATAGGGGATTTACTGATCTAACAATGATGTACGCACTATTCTGTAAATTACGAGCTAAAAAAATAGCCGTAATTTCACGCTCGACGTGCGATCGTACACGCTCTGAACAATATGGTAGTAATTAAGTAGAAGTCCCTTGTGTAGCGTGAAACCCTGATTATAACTGTATCGTTCAAAAGCTATGAAAGTCTATTAATTGCTTCCACAGGTTGTGAAACGGCATCTGATCTCTATAATACTTCCTCTCCCCCGCCTTTGTAAGTCGGAAAAGTCGGATCGTAAAGTCGGAAAAGTCGGATCTTGCATAATCTATCGAGCTCAGGTTCCTACAACTTTAGGGAACTGTGTAGGACTGGTGCAGGACAGCTATCAAAACCAGACAATGCTATGGCTGCGGTGGTGGGACACCGAGGGCAATTTGCTGCTGACAGGTGCAGAACGAGCCTCTAGAACCCAACAAGCACTTTTTGATGCAATTCCTCGGCTGTTGGGAATGGGATTGAATGCAGAGCAAGTGGGATAAGCCCTGGGTTTATCAGTAGAGTTCGTCAGGCAGCATTCCCAACCTTGGTGCAGCTAAATTTGGCTTTCCCGCACAAGAATTGTGGATTCTCAATCTAGCAAACCTTGCAGTGCATCCGGCTATCGCCGTCACTCCCTAAAAAACCCAGGACTCTCGTGGTCAGGGGGTAAATTTTTACCCGACTGTCAAGCTCTGCGAGACAACAACATTTTAGTCGATTGATTGTCAGGTTAGCCAGACAACAACATTTTGCCTTATTATCGAAGTCAGCCTTACACTCGTTTTCAGCCTCAACGGAGCGCAAAAACCAGACAGGCCAGCCTCAACTTTATTGCTTGCATAACGGCTGCTATGCTACAAAATCGCTTCATAAATTTTAGCTACCTGCCAATTTTCTCAGACTTCGTAAACTTGATTTTTTATTCAATTTAGATACTGTAACTTGACTATTAAATCAATTCACTTGTTGTTAAAAAGGCTAAAAAATAGCTAATTTTTGTGCGCCCTAAAGTCAGGCGTTTGCAGTATAAAGTCAGGCGGAAAGCAGTATAAAATCAGTGAGATTACAGGCATTTGCAGGGGCTGCACTTTACCTGCAAATGCCTCTGTAAATATCCTGCAAATGCCTGCAATTTTATGCCAAATTACTGCTTTTTTGTGTCGAGCGTACATTTGCCTGTTGGGACTGGTTATGGCTGTTCTCAATCGGTAGCAAGCAATGGTTTTGTGATCACAAACCTGACTTTTACGTGCAGAAACAAAAATAATGCACCCTTATGAATGGGGCATTCTAGGCGTCAAGAGGCTTAATTTTTACCCGATATTCGACTGTGCCGATTGCTCACATTGCTCCTGCTGTTGTGACAACTTCGTACCAGCACTGGCATCAATTCCTGCCGTCACACCTGGGTAGCGAGCGATCGGCTTGAGCGACAGCTCGATCGCCCATGACGGAGCTCATAGAATCAAACAGGCGATCAGCTACTCATCTCGCGCCGTAGCTTCAGCTATTAAGAAGGATTTTGCGATGGCAACCGACGTGGGTCTTTCTTGCATCCACCGATGTTTTGGCGATCGTCGGCAAGACGCAATTGGAAGAGTTTAAGCAGCTAAAAGGTGAGAGGCGAGCTCACAAAAACGCATAAAAACGCATATTGCCGAAAGTTTTCCTAGGTCTGCCGCTCTTGGATTTTCCCTTGCTGACCACGGAGACACCAGGAGCGATCGGCTTCTTCGGCAGCCCGATCGTTTCTGATTGATTCCCCGGTAAATCGATAGGGAATAAGAAGTTACTATTTCTATAAATGGATAGGCGGGGAAACAACACTTTCCCCCTTTAAAGCTGGAGACTGTTACAGCTCCCTCAGCCTATTCATATACAGCAAATTCCATGTAAATGTGGTACACTACATTCAGTACATCAGCAGAAAAAATGAAAGCTTATTCGCTCGAGT
>NZ_JAUBOX010000114.1:0-18933 GCF_036700445.1 Microcoleus sp. T3_B1 | reverse complement strand
TGCCTGTTCCACAAGAAAATCTACTCTTTGTGGAACAGGCATCTTGCCTGTTCTTGAGAATGGTGCAAGATGTGAGTTTCTACGAATTTTGGGCTTAGTAACGAGAAATCTACGAATCAACCGGGTTTATGAGGTTGGGAGTGCGATCGCGAACCGAGTTTTTATAATCATACAGAGAAACCCGGTTTCTGAAAAAAAACCGGGTTTCTACCTCTCGTTGGTAAGTCTGGGGAATTATCTTCAATCAGCCGTGCTTAATTCTTCAACTCGCAGCCGATCACACAAAATTCGCTCGCACACTATACCACCCGTATCCGCACTCCTGCAAACTTCTAACTGAGCTTCCGGCAACGCTTCAAACAAAAAACGTTCCCCCGGAAACACTGTCCGCTCAAAATACCAATTAGGAATATTTGTAATGCGAGCGATTTGCACTTTGCTAGTATTATTTAGATACCAACACAAAATGCGCGTATGACCTTCGGAAATTACCTGATTTAGTGTCAAATTCATCTTTTTAACTTGTTTGTGCAATGGTGCGAGCGAGTGGCGAAAGGCCTAAGCTTATTATAGCATATTCCCAGTTAAAACAGAATTTTTTATACATTTTTTTTACATTCTTTGGGTTAATTAATAAATTTCTCCGGGGAAACATCAGCGCCTTCCCCCTATTCCCAAGAAGGTGCAAAAGCCGGCATTGCTAAAGTGCAAGATTTCCACCCTCCCTTAACAGGTGCATTCAACAATTGACAGTGACCGACTGAACCTCTTGCCTGTTGGTAGTGACCGCAAAAATTACACTTGGAAGCCGGATTGCAACCGCGCTCGCTAATTACAAGGCTGGGCTGGTTTTGGGTTTGGTTGCGATCGATAGTTATAGTGTTCATTAAATTACTTTTTAAATGTTCAGTCTTAAGTATGACGGCTGAAGTGCCGTCGTGGCCTCTATCTGAAGGCTTAGTTCGCCTTAAGTTTTGTTGAGGGATCGATAGAAAATATATTATTTTTGACAGTATAAAGCGAGGGAGCAATTTAATTTGCTTCCGATCGCATTGGCGGCCCCGGCTTTAGGGCCGATCGCGCTTGCCGGGGGGTATACTTCCTCAGAGAGAGCTAATTATTTTCGCCTAACTGGCTGAACAAATCGGCTAAAATTGTATTAGAAAATAAAAAACCTTCGGGATCGCTCAACCTCAAATTGCCCGCAAGCGGCAGTTTCGCGGCATCGCCTAAAGTTGCGTGAAGCGGAGCTATCCCGTAGGGAATCGCCCTATCCTCCGTCATAATTTCCACCCATCCTTGCCGCCAGTAGGGCTGCAAACAACGCCAAATTTTATCAACCGTTTGCTGACTAAACTTTTCAGTCAGCGCCGACAGGCTAACTCCTTCTGCTAAACGCAAACCTAGCATCAGCGTTTCTAACAAAACGTCATTTTCTGAGACTGGAAAATTTTGCTCAATTGCTGGGTAAATATCCTGCTGGGTTTCCCCCCCAATTTGAGGAGTTGCTGGGGAATTGAGGCCAGAGATCGATCGCACCCACTGATAATATTCTTGAGTTTTGCGAGGTCTAGTCAACCTTCGGCCTTCCACGTAACTCGCCGCCCCCATTCCCAAACCGTAATAAGGGCGATTTTCCCAATAAACGCGGTTGTGGCGGCACTGATAGCCATCGCGAGCATAATTAGAAATTTCGTAATGTTCGTATCCAGCACCGATCAGAATTTCCCGCGCTAAACGGTACATTCCAGCAGCGGTTTCATCTGCTGGTAGCGGCTGCGCGCCTGCTTCAAAGTAGCGCCCGAAAGCAGTTCCCTGCTCAACAATTAAGTCGTAACTCGACAGGTGAGTCGGGGAAATTTCCACCGCTGATTTCAGGGAAGCTTCCCACTGTTCTAAAGTTTGGTGCGGCAGTCCCGAAATTAGGTCTAAACTGAAATTGACAATACCAGCCGATCGCACTATTTCCACTGCTTCAAAAATATCAGCGACAGAGTGCGATCGCCCGCAAGCTTGCAGCAATTCATCCTGAAAAGCTTGCACTCCCAAACTAACTCGATTTACTCCCGCCGCTGCATATCCCCGCAACTGTTCTAAAGTAAACGTACCCGGATCTATTTCTATAGAAATTTCCGCCCCAGCATCAATCCCAAATTTGCCGTCGAGAGTCTCTAAAATATTACTCAACTGACTGACAGAAAGCAGCGAAGGCGTGCCGCCACCAAAAAAAACTGTTTTCAGAGATGCGCCTAAATTTTTAGTTTCTTGAATTTCTTGACACAGTACAGCAACGTATTGCACGATTGTGCCGGAATTTTCGCCATTTTTGCGATCGCCCACCACAAAAACCGGAAAATCGCAGTAGTAACAGCGGCGGCGACAAAAAGGTATGTGCAGGTAAGCCGAACTAGGAATCCCGGAATTTGCCGCTTGCACACTTTTTTTTAATTCAAATGTTAAATAATCTGTGGGAGGGTTCATTACATATCAAGCCGAAAGCGCAACTTCAAATCTAAAGTTTTAATTAAACAATCATGAATAATTATGTATATTATGACATTTCCTTACCAAAAAAGCGCTGCGAACGATCTGCTCTTTTAATTTAACGTCGTACCGGTTTCGATCGGCCACAATTCCCGGACATCCCGCAGGGCGGTCTATTCGCACCTCGTGCCTGCTTGCGGTGGGGCGTGGTCAATTCCGAGCGACTCCCTGGCACATCCCCCAAAGGGTACAACCGCGAAATATAAGTTTATGAAAATTCCTGAGTAAATATAGCGATATCCGACCAAAGCATGAAAACAAGTATCAGCACTGCAAAGATATAATGGGAATAAATTCATTAACCTAGAACTAATGCTAGACGCAATCATAATAATCTCATTCGTAATCGCAGGCGGAGGCATTGGCTATTACGGAGTCGAACTCCTGCCGACCGAGCTGCTGGAGCAAGTTACAAATATACAAGGTTTAAGTTCTGTACTAGGTTCGTTTGGAGCATTAATCGGCTTCGTGATGGGATTAGTGGCTCAAACAACCTATCGGCGCCTGGAAAAACAAGTCCGCGATATGCCAGTGGAGATGTTGCTGACGCGGGCGATCGGCTTAATCATCGGACTGCTAGTAGCAAACTTAATGCTGGCTCCGCTATTCCTGCTGCCAATTCCGCGCGAGTTCGGCTTCATCAAACCTCTAGTCGCAGTCTTGGGTAGCGTCATGTTCGGCTTCACAGGCGTCAGTTTGACCGACACCCACGGCCGCGCTTTCTTGCGGCTGATCAACCCCAAAAGCTTTGACACGGTGTTGGTAGCCGAAGGTACTTTCAAACCAGCAACTGCCAAAGTTGTCGATACTAGCTGCATTATTGACGGCCGAATTGAAAACTTGCTAGAAACAGGTTTCCTCGAAGGTCAAATTATCGTGCCGCAATTCGTGCTCCAAGAACTGCAACTGGTAGCTGATTCCGCCAACGATCAAAAGCGAGTGCGCGGACGCCGCGGCTTAGATGTACTCAACCGCATCAAAGAAACATATCCAGAACGGATTCAAATTCACTCGGCTGACTACGAAGATATTGCCACAGTCGATGCAAAATTAGTCCGATTTGCTTTGGATATCGACGGCATTTTGCTCACCAACGATTACAACTTATCGAAAGTAGCTACCGTCCAAAAACTGCCGGTTTTGAATATCAATGATTTGACTCATGCGGTGCGCCCGACTTATTTGCCGGGAGATACGATCGAACTAAAAATCCGCAAAGAAGGCAAAGAGCCCTCTCAGGGAATCGGTTACTTGGATGACGGCACAATGGTTGTCGTAGAAGCAGGCAGCAGTTACGTCGGCGGCGAAGCCAGAGTCGTAGTCACCAGCGCCCTGCAAACAAGCGCCGGCCGCATGATATTCGCCCGCCCTCAAGAATCCGTTATTGTTTAAAACTGAGTAACAATGGCCAGGGCAATCAGAATCAAATATTGCGATCGTTGTTCCCAATCTGCCCCGACTCTCTACCGCGCCCGGTATGACGAGTCGGGGCAGTGGTTTTTTTTATGTCTTAAATGTTGGGAATCGGTAAGTAAAAACAATCCTTTTTACTTCTACGGTGGCACTTGGAAAGCTAGCAAGAAAAAATAGCAATTACCAGCTTGTTCTTCTTTTCTCTTCCTACCCTTCGGGAACGGCTTCGCCGAACGTGTCCTTAGCGTCTTCGCGGTTCAATCATATCAATATCAGTGATTCTGGAGTAATTAAAATCAACCAATCCCGATCGCATCTTCATACAATGTCTCGATCGCACAGCTAAAATTAACGCTAGCAAACTGAACTTCTTGTCCTTGACTGTAAGGATAAAGCACCCACAAACCCTCTGCATTCCGGCGAAAACACTCTACACTAACTCTTTCTTGATTAATTAATACATACTCTTGCAAACTTTCAGAAGTGCGGTAATCACCAAATTTATCGCCTCTGTCAAAAGCCGCTGTAGTCGGCGATAAAACTTCCACAATTAAGCGCGGGTAGATAATGAAATCTTCAGCAGTATTTCTGTCCCGTTCATCGCAAGTCACCGCTACATCGGGATAGTAATAACAATTTGCTGCCTCAATCCGAACTTTTATATCTGCCACGTAAGGTATACAGCCACTTCCCCGAAGATGATTTCTCAGCAAAATTGCTGCATTGAGACTAATGATGGCGTGAGCTTTGCTTGCCCCTGCCATTGCATAGATTTCACCTTGCCTGTACTCGTGTTTGGTCGGACTGACTTTCTCGGCTGCTAAATAATCTTCGGGGGAGACGTAGGATTCGCTTTTACTTGCAACCATATAATTTTGAGGTGGGTGAGGATTACACAATTATAGCCGTAGCACGGGCGAGGGCTGGACGCCATCGCCCTTTTTCACCTTTCCCCAAAGTTTTAACGTCGGCGCGGGGCCGGAAGCCTCGCACTATTGCCATTTTGCGGTTGCGGTTTTTCTTGCAGCTTCATTGTCAAACTAACCCGCTTTAACTTCTCATTCACCTCCAAAACCCGCACTTTCACAACTTGTCCGACTTTAACAATCTGTTTCGGATCTTCCACGAATCGATCGGCTAATTGAGAAACGTGAACCAAACCATCTTGGTGCACTCCCACATCAACAAAGGCTCCAAAGTTAGCTACATTCGTGATTATGCCTTCTAATTCCATCCCAACTTGCAAATCGGAGATTTCTTTAATTCCTGCTTGGAAAGTGGCATATTTAAACTCGGCGCGCGGGTCTCTTCCCGGTTTTTCTAGTTCGGAAATAATGTCTCGGAGTGTTGGTTCACCGACTTTTTCAGTGACATATTTCTTGATATTTACAGTCTTGATTTTTTCCGATATTTGTGTTATTCCAGTCAGCGGCAAGTCTAAATCTTTGGCGATCGCCTGCACTACAGGATAACTTTCTGGATGAACTGCTGTATTGTCCAGGGGGTTTTCGCCGCCGCGAATGCGGAGAAACCCGGCTGCTTGTTCAAAAGCTTTTGGGCCGAGTTTGGGAACTTTCAGGAGTTGGCGGCGATTTTTAAAGGCGCCGTTTTCGTTGCGGTAATTGACGATATTTTTGGCAACTGTTGCCGTCATTCCTGACACAAATGTCAGCAATTCTTTGGAGGCTGTGTTTAAGTCAACTCCGACATAGTTAACGCAGCTTTCGACTGTTTCGTCGAGTTTCTTTTTGAGCAGTTTTTGGTCAACATCGTGCTGGTATTGACCGACTCCTATTGATTTCGGGTCGATTTTCACGAGTTCGGCGAGGGGGTCTTGCAAGCGCCGTCCGATGCTGACTGCGCCGCGGACGGTGATGTCCAGATCTGGAAATTCGGCGATCGCCACCTCGCTTGCTGAATAAATCGATGCACCGGATTCATTCACCATGACTTTAATCGGTTTTCTGTCCATTTCTGCCAAAACTTCCGAAACAAATTCGTCTGTTTCGCGGGAAGCTGTACCGTTGCCGATCGCGATTAATTCAATTTTATATTTTTCAATTAAATGCTTGACAATTTTACCAGCTTGCTGTCGCTGAGCGGCCGCTTGGTGGGGGAAAATTGCTTGATATTCTAAAAATTGCCCGGTTTCATCGAGGGCGGAAACTTTGCACCCCGTGCGAAATCCCGGATCGATCGCCAGTGTCGGTTTCATTCCCGCCGGCGCCGACAGCAGCAACTCGCGGAGGTTGGTTTCAAAAGTGGCGATCGACTCGATATCAGCGACGGCTTTGTTGTGCGATCGCACTTCTGTAATTAACGAAGTCTTCATCAGTCGGTTGAAGGCATCCTTCAAAGTCGATCGATAAAACTCTTTAACTTCCGGTATCCTAGTTCTAATTTCCTGACCTTCCAAATAAGCCATCACTGCGGATTCATCAAAAGCTAGTTCCAAATCTAAAACCCCTTCTGTTTCCCCGCGAAACAGCGCTAACATATTGTGCGACTGAACGCTTCTCGCTGCCACTTGATAATTGCGGTACATTTCAAATTTAGTGCTTCCTTCCGGGAAATCCTCTTTAATTTTCGAGACAAAAACTCCTGTTTTCATCAAAAACTCTCGTAAATAAGCCCGCAATTCTGCTTTTTCCGAAACCGCTTCGGCCAAAATATCCGCAGCACCTTTGAGAGCTTCTTCTGCTGTTTTCACTCCCTTTTCTTCCGAAATGTATTTAGCTGCTTCCGCCTCAAAGTCTGCTGGTTTAGCCGTCGGTAAGTTCAGAGACTTGATAAATTCTGCCAACGGTTCCAAACCTTTTTCCCTAGCAATTGTCGCTCGCGTCCGCCGCTTCGGTTTGTAAGGCAGATAAAGGTCTTCTAGTTCGTTTTTTTGCAAACACGATTCGATTTTGGCTTGCAGTTCTTCAGTGAGTTTCCCCTGAGAGCTAATCGTCTCTAAAATCGACTTTTTGCGTTCTTCAATTTCCGTCAGATAGGTGAAGCGATCGGAGATATCCCGCAACTGAATTTCATTCAGCAAATCCGTGCGTTCTTTGCGGTAGCGGGCAATAAACGGAATAGTGGCTCCCTCGGCGAAAAGTTCCAGAGCATTATTGACTTGAGACAGATTAATGGAAAGTTCTTGAGCAATCAGTTGAGGAATGTCGATCATAGTGCAGAATTTCGGATCAGTCGATTTGAGATTTTAGATTTTAGATTTTAGATTAACTTCACAGAAGAGAGGAAGAAAATGGAATCATCCCATTTTTGTTAAAATCGCTTTCTAGGAGTGCGATCGTCCCGCACAGCAAAGCCGATATATCTCGCTTCTAGCTCTCCGGCTTGCACTCCTGTGAAAGCATCATTGGGATGTTCCCGTGATGTTAGCATAAATGCAGTCATTTCTCAATATTATATGTTTCCTTTTAAATATCCTGTGCCGCAAACCGATCCGCCGCGATCGCCCCGAGAAACGCTGCCGACGATGTACGATTTACCCAGCGAAGACCCGGAGGAACCTGGTTTGCCTGACGAATTTCACGATTTACAGCCGCAGTTGTTGAGCCTGACGTTTCGACCTCGGAATTACCCGGCTTCTGAGATATTTAGCGGCACCGACATGAACCTTTATTATGACGTGCAGCACACTCTGTGGCACAAGCGGCCGGATTGGTTTGCAGTTGTGGGAGTTCCCCGACTTTACGATCGATCCGAACTGCGGATGAGTTATGTTACTTGGCAGGAAGGCGTGAATCCTTTTGTAATTGTAGAACTGCTTTCGCCGGGAACAGAAAAAGAAGATTTAGGCGACAAGACCGATGAAGAAAAGTTGCCACCTCAGTCGGGAAACGCTGCCGGTAACGGGCAATTTTTGCAGCCGGAGACGAAGGAGGAACCGCCTAGAAAATGGGAGGTTTACGAGCAAATTTTGCGGGTTCCTATTTATGCCGTTTTCAGTCGCTATACTAACAAATTGCGAGTGTTTGAATTGAAGGGCGGACACTATCAAGAATTAGAATTGCCGGAGTCGCGAGTGTGGATTCCTGACCTAAGTTTGGGGTTGGGTTTGTGGCAAGGAGAGTTTCAGGGAATCGATCGACTGTGGTTGCGCTGGTATGATGTTGATGGCAATTGGATTCTCACTGAAGCGGAACAGCAACGGCAGCGGGCCGAGTCAGCGGAATCTAGGGCTCAACAAGCCGAAGCTCAATTGCAGTCTTTAATTCTGCGGCTGCGGGAATCTGGCATCGATCCCGATCGATTTTTAAATGGTTAGAGAGGACTGAAGTCCTGACTAATAGTATGTCCGGTTGATTACCCCTAATACGGTAGGGGCGGGTTCACGAAAAATATCTACCAATAATTGACAATCTCAAAAACCCGCCATTTTAATCGCGGTCACTGGATCGGACATGATATAAAAACTGGTTCGCAGTCAGGACTGTAGTTTGTTTTTACTTCAACATAAGACTCAAGGCCTCACTACGCACAGGCTTTAAGATTTGATCGCAACTTGATTGCTTGCGGCTTGTTTGTTGGTTGCTGCTACTCTTTGCGGTCAAGTCATCCCTGTAGGGAGAATGATGCAAATAAGCTTGACCGACAGAACCGAAAAGTTGCAGTTTGTCAGAAATGACCCATCGCATGGCATCGATAGCTTTTTCCATTATTTCCAACAAATCTGGATGTGGCTCAGAAATGCTACTTTTTAACACGTCCATATAAGCTTCGCGAACTTCCGTATTCACATTAAATTTAGATACTCCGAGTTTAATACATTGATGAATCATTGACTCCGGCAAACCGCTAGCACCGTGCATCACTAACGGCACTGAAACAGCAGCCCGGATTTTTGCCAGACGCGGAAAATCGAGTTTCGGTTCGCTCAAATATTTGCCGTGAACGTTACCAATTGTTACGGCTAAAAAATCCACCTTAGTTTCTTTGATAAACTCTACTGCTGCTACGGGATCGGTCATCCTTGCGGCTTTCTCCTCGCTTGTCAAACCTTCTTCCCTGCCACTCATTCTGCCGATTTCTGCTTCAACTGCCGCACCGTTAGCGTGGGCTAATTTAGTCATTTCCCGGCTAAATATTAAGTTTTGTTCGTATGGCAAAAAAGAACCGTCTGCCATAATTGATTTGATACCGGCGGCTAGGGCGAGGTGAATGTCTTTTTCTGAGGGGCCGTGATCTAAGTGTACTGCGATCGGCATTAAAGATTTGCCGGCCGCTTTGATGCACAGCGCGACTAAAGGCGATTGTCCGTATTGGAGGGCGCTGGGGTGAATTTGCAGTATAGCAGGACTGTGCAGCGCTTCGGCCGCATTGATCACGGCTTTTACTCCTTCGAGGTTGTAGACGTTAAAAGCGCCGATCGCATAACCATTTCTCAAGGCCGTGTTCAGCAATTCGCTAGTTGACGCGAGCATATAGTACCTACTTTAAAAACTTTTCTGAATGTCGATCATTCTATCAAAGTTCTAGGGCAAGCTCAGCTTAATTTGTGTTTATTTTAATTGCGAATTCTTCGGCGACGATTTATGTGAAGTGCATTTATTCTTGGGTAAGGTGCGCCTAGCGCACCCTACTATTTGTTTGGTGAGCCTAGCGCACCTTACTCCTTGAGTGATTTACTATGTTTGTGCGTTACCAGCGTGCAAACCGCATTCTTTTACGGTCGCTTCTTCCCACCACCAGCGACCTTCGCGTTCGTGTTGGTTCGGCAATACCGGCTTTGTACAAGGTTCACAACCAATACTTACAAAACCGCGTTCGTGCAACTTGTTGTAAGGCACATCCAAAGCGCGAATGTATTCCCAAACCTCTGCCGAAGACCAGTTTGCTAACGGGTTGAATTTAATTAATTCATGGTCAGGAGTTGAGAATGCAGTGTCAACTTCAATGACCGGAATACCGTTGCGGGTACTGGGACTTTGGTCTTTCCGCTGACCAGTGATCCAAGCATCGAGAGTATTCAGTTTGCGGCGCAGCGGCTTGACTTTCCGCACGCCACAGCATTCTTTGTGACCGTCTTGATAAAAACTAAACAATCCCTTTTCTTCAACTAGGGCTTGTACTTCTGCTGCATCGGGAAACATTACTTCTAATTTAATGCCGTAATGTTTTCTGACTTGATCCAAAAACTGATAGGTTTCTGAGTGCAGTCGTCCGGTGTCTAGGGTAAAAACGCGGAAATTTTTGGTAATTTTTGAGGCAATATCGATCAGAACTACATCTTCTGCACCGCTGAAAGAAATTGAGATGTTGTCAAAATTTTCTAGGGCAAATTTGAGAATTTCTCGCGGTGTTTTTTGACTGTATTCTGCTTCTAGGGCGGCAATGTTGAGATTTCTTTGGATGGCAACCATATTTTCGGGTCTGAGCGTGTTCTTTTCCTCTAGCCCTTTATTATAGCCGATCGCCGTCTCTCCCTCACCGACTAATTTGACAATCAAGCAATTTCGTCCGGGGCCACCGGATTCATCCGTGAAGCCAGAAAAAAGCTCCGACTGCTCATCACCAGCCCCCGGATTTATCAGTGGGAGCGCTTTCTTCTATTCTAAAATCTAAAATCGATTGACCGCATCTTGCAGCAGTCTTTGCGGCTGGGTTCACAATCAAGCTCAAGGATGGCGATCGCCTGCTGGTAGCAGTTTTGGTGAACCCAACACTCCTCTACTGGCTAAAATGGGACTGTCGCGCGGCCCATTGATATCAAATCTGTTAGCATCGGAATTATTCCTATCTCTATTCTTTTCATCGGCGTTAATCTGCATCAATCTCTTGTCATCTGCGGTGAAAAAATTATCTTTTTTTTGACCGCAGATACAGGCAGATTAACACAAATTAACGCTGATGAATTAGATTGTTGACTGTTGACGGTATTTTACTATTTCGATGCTAGCTGAATTGATATTAATTTGCAATTAATTATAAAATCCACACAAGAAGATTCATTAAATGTCATTGGAAAATCAGTCAAGTTTAACTGGTTTAATTAATACAGTAATAGCGATTACTAAGGATCGTGGATTAAATAACTTCCGTAGGTTGAGCCCGTGGAACCAACCCTCCGTTTCACTCCGCCCAACGCCACGCTTGATTGTTGGGTTTCGTTCCTCAACCCAACCTACAAAAAATGCAAGTTATTTAATTCTCATTCCTAAGCGATAGCGTGCTGTATCTGGCCTAAAAACAACCTTTTTTTTCCAGAATAGCACCGCTGGAGCTGGTTTTTAATTGCGCTTTATGGCGTTAGCTAAATAATTTATATAGCACAATTTAGGCAATACATCAAAGTTAATTATTGAAATTAAAGCTAAACAAAAGTATAAAAACCAGCTTTTTTTCGCATATGTCTTTATATCCCCCCTCCTAAATTATTGGTAAATTTCTTACTCCCTTCCCTTGCTAAGGGGAGGGTTGGGGTGGGGTTAAAATTTACGACTCCTGCAAGGATTGCTATACTAAGAGCAGTTGGTTTCAAAACAGCGAATTACCAATAATCAATTACTAATTGCCGATTAATTTATTCAGAGCGATTCCGTGACCAAAGTAAATTTTTATCGCTTTTTATCGCTGACAGCTAACATTGAGCCATACGATCGGCTATATTGTATTTGGAAGTACATTAATTTGTCCCGAAAGCGGTCTAGTCTCATCGCCGCCGATCGCGTCAGCTTCTGAATTAACATAGTCCGCTGTCAATAACAGCAAGGAAGTGTGGAATCATGTCCAAAATTTTAGTAGTGGACGACGTAAAGAGCGAACTAGAAATCATCTGCCGCATTCTTCAAGATGCCGGACTGGATGTGATCCGCGCAGGCGACGGCGAAGAGGCGATCGCCCTGATCCGCAAAACCCCTCCGGCTTTGGTCGTTTTAGATGTAGTGATGCCGCGAATGAATGGGTTTGAAGTGATCAGAGAATTGCGGGGCGATCGCGCAACTGCAAAATTGCCCGTAGTATTTTGTACTCATAAAAACACCGAGATCGATAAAGCTTGGGGAACTGATTTAGGAGCCGACGCTTACGTCAGCAAACCTTTTGAACCTCAGCAACTCGTCCACATAGTGCAGCGCTTGCTTTCAGCGTAAACCCAATATAAAGCGATCGACCACTTCCCAACAAACATTATACCGACAAACCCCGTTTTTTTTAATAAACTGGGTTTTTGAATTCCATAAAAGTTTATGTTTAATGATAAAAACCTGCTTATTTGCCCAGCCGCGATTTATTTAACGGAAACATTTGAGGCACCCAAAGTGATGCTGAAAAACTCGATCGGCGATCGGCTTTAGAGTCAAAGCAAAACTCTAATTTGTAAGGTACACTAGAAACTAAAAATAAGCCATGAAAATAACGGCTCCCCCCGCTGGGGGGCATCAGACAAGTGCAACAAAGCAATTTCTCCTGTTCGGTCAAGGAGGCAGTCTGTTCGGCATAGAATTAGAGGCAGTGCGGGAAGTCCTTTGCCTCAAGGAACAACCGATTTCCCTGGTTCCCAACACCCAGCCATTTTTGCTGGGATTAACCAACTTGCGGGGCGAAATCTTAGCAGCAGCAGACTTCGGACTGTTTGTCGGTATTGAGTCGGTTGACACCTACCACCCAAACAGCCGCATCTTAGTGGTAGAAGCGCCCGATCCACGAGACGTGAGATTGTTGTCGAAAATGCGCCTCGGATTAGCCGTCTCCCGCGTCGAAGGAGTTTTACCTCTCAATCCCGATCGCATTGTCTCAGCACTAGATGTCAGTCCCGACCTAGCTCCATTCTTAAAAGGTTTGTACAATTCCGAAGGACGCTTGCTAATGATTGTCGATGTAGAAGCGATCGCCCATTCCGAACGCTGGTAAAAATCAACAATACAGATAAGTCTGCAACGGCTTTGCATCAATAATATTAACTAACGATCGCCCGCATCCTATTTGCCCATCCTTAATTTTATGATCGAAATTCTCTATACCTGGATCGCAACGACTTTCACCCTGACATTGCCTGACTTGTCCTCATCGGTGGTAGCTGGGGCTGCTAATGTCATCATTTCTGGGTGTTACTTTTCCATCGCCTGGCTAATCAGCTTAGCTTTGTGGCGAAACCGTCAATTCGGGTTCGACATCTTCGCCACAGTCACAGCCTGCATATTTTGGACCTGCGCTTTGGGCCATAGCGGCCACGCAGCCGAATACCTAGGACTGCCACACTCTCCGGTGGCGCAAACAGTGTCGGATTGGATAACTGTAATTGCGGCGATCGCTTTTTTGAGTTTGTCCAACCGCTACACCTTCTTAGTAGGTTCCACCCAAATCCTTAACTCTAAAAAAGAAACAGAACAAGCACTGAGCGAAACTACCCAGCGATTTCACGCAATCTTCGACCAAGCTTTTCAAGCGATCGCATTATTGGAGCCCGACGGTACTCTGATCGAAGCAAATCAGACAGCGCTAGAATTGGGCGATTTCCAAGCATCAGAAGTCCTGGGGCTGAAATTTTGGCTGACACCAGGGTGGGCATCATCTCCAACCAACCAGCAGCGCCTAAAAACGAACATTCAACAAGTCTCGGCCGGCAAGTTTGTCCGGGAAGAATACGAAATCACCGGCTTCAACAACCAGGTGACAGTAATTGACGTGTCGTTTAAGCCGCTGTTAAATGAAACAGGAGAAGTATTTCAAATCCTCGCCGAAGGCCGCGACATTACCCAGCGCAAACAGACAGAATCCGCATTGCAGCAGCTAACGGCAGAACTAGAGCAGCGAGTGAATGAAAGAACCGAGCAGCTCCTGCAAACTAACGCACAATTGGAACAGGAAATTCGCGATCGCACCGCTGTACAAGAGCAATTAAAAGCCTCAGAACAATTCTTAAACAACATCCTCAATAGCATCCCAGACCCGATTTACGTCAAAGACCAACAGCACCGCTGGATAATATTAAACAATGCCTTTTGTGAATACATAAATCACAGCAGAGAAGAACTAATTGGCAAATCCTACGACCTGTTTTTGTCCAAACAGGAAGCACAGACATATCGAGAAAAAGACGAATTAGTTTTCGTGACAAATACCAGCACCGAAGTCCAAAAAACCATCACAGACCGAGCAGGAAACACCCGCTTTCTCTCCGCCAAAAAATGTACCTTTGTAGATGCCGAGGGCAGGAAATTTCTCGTTTGCGCGATTAGAGATATCACCAATCGCGTGGAAATGGAAGAACAACTGCGACAGACACTGGCCGAAATAGAAAGTTCCCAAAACTTGCTGCGAACAGTCATTGACGCTACGCCAGACTGCATTTTTGTCAAAGATCGAAACTTGCGCTACACCCTAGTCAATGCAGGTTTCGCCGCCGCCTTCGGCAAAACTCAAGCAGAAATTATCGGCAAAGACGACGCAGAAATCGGCATATCGGTCGATCGAATCTTCGCCAACTTCCAGGCCGAAACCGATTCCCAGAACCAAATCCAAAACTTCCGGGCCGGCAACCACCTCGCGCCGGCCTCCAACGACTTAGCCACCTTAGCCGACGGCAAAGTACACACCTTCGACACCCAGAAATTGCCCCTCCAAGATGCAGAAGGCAACATTTTAGGAATCCTCTGCTTCGCGCGCGACATCACAGAGCGCCGCAAATCGGAACAAGAACTATTGCGGTTCAAAGCAATTTTAGAAACCACAACAGACTGGGTAGGCATAGCCGACTCCCAACAGCGCGCCATTTATCTCAACCGCGCAGCCAGAGAAATGTTGGGAGTTGGCTCTGACGCAGATTTAACCGGAATCCGCATTTCTGACCTGACATCCCCCAAAAGTATCGACACTATTGTGAACGTCGGTATCCCCGCAGCTTGCCGGGACGGGGCGTGGAGTGGCGAGACAGTTTGGCAGAGTTTAGACGGCGAAGAAATACCAGTTTCTCAAGTAATTGTTGCCCACAAATCCGAGAATTCAGAAGTTGAATTTGTCTCAACGATCGCCCGCAACATTACAGAACGCAAGCGCGCCGAAGAAGCATTGCAGCAGAACTTGCAAATGCTCGATCTTGCCAGCGATGGCTTGATCGTTCGGGATATGGACGGCACGATTAATTATTGGAGTCAGGGAGCCGAACGGATGTACGGCTGGACAAAAAAAGAAGCCTTGGGGAAAATCACCCATACTCTATTGCACACCATTTTCCCCCAGCCTTTAGCCGCTATTTCGGCACAGTTAGAAGAGCAGGATTATTGGGAAGGAGAAGTAATTCACACCACCAATTATGCTACCAAAATTACCGTATTCAGTCGCTGGAATTTGCAGCGAGACGAACAGGGAAAACCGAAAGCAATTTTAGAAACTAACAACGACATCACGGAGCGCAAGCAAGCCGAAATCGAAAAGCAAAGATTGATTTCGCTCGTAGAAAGCAGCTCGGATTTTATCGGCACGGCTACCCTGGAGGGAGAGGCAACATACCTGAATGTCGCGGGAATGAAACTAGCAGGATTGCGAAATATTGAACAAGTCAAAAGCAAAAGTATGTATGACTTCTTCTCAGTAGAAAATGGTAAGATTTTCAAAGAAGAAATCGTGCCGGCTACTGTGCGAGACGGTTTTTGGCAGGGTGAATTCCGCTTGAGGAACTTTCAAACCGGCGAAGACTTTCCGGTTGACTTCACCCTATTTACAGTCAAACACCCAGAAACCGATGAGCCTATGGGGTTCGCAACAGTTACTCGCGACATCAGCGATCGCAAACGCGCAGAAGAGATGGTGCGCGATCGCGAAAGACTGTTCCGAGCCATTTTTGACCAATCGTTCCAATTAGTGGGGCTGCTCAAACCAGACGGAACCGTTTTGGAAGTCAACCAAACAGCCCTCGCCGTCGCCGGAATGGAGCGCGAAGACTTCGTAGGCACGCAGTTTGCAGATAATTTGTGGTGGCAAATTTCTCCAGAAGCCAAGCAAAAAGTGCAAGCAGCGCTCACAAAAGCTGCAGCCGGCGAGGTAGTCCGCTACGAAGCCGACGTGCTCGTTGCTGGGGGTGCTGTGATAACTGTGGACTTCTCCCTCAAGCCGATCGTAGACGACAGCGGCAAAGTCGTGCTGCTAATTCCAGAAGGCCGCGACATCAGCGATCGCAAAGCCCTAGAACGAGAATTAGTTTTGCGTCAAAGTCGCTTTGACGCATTTTTCGCAGCCGCCCCGGCCTCAATGTTTATTTTTGACGAGCAGTTGCGCTTCGTGCAAGTTAACGAGAAATTAGCGGAAACCACCGGCGTCTCAGTTGCCGAACACCTCGGCAAGACTGTGAGGGAAGTTATACCCGAAATGCTCGATACCCTACAGCCGATGCTGCAGAAGATTCTCGCCACCAACCAACCGTTTTTAAACGTTGAGGTGTCGGGTTCAATCTTCAACGAACCGGGCGTCATGCGAGATTGGCTGGCGTCATATTTTCCTTTGCCCGGATCTGACGGCAAACCCATCGGTATCGGGGCTGTGGCGATCGAAATTACCGATCGCAAAAAAGCAGAACTAGAGCGCGATCGATTTTTCACCCTGTCTCTCGACTTGCTTTGTATTGCAGATTTTCAAGGCAAATTCAAGCGCGTCAATCCCGCTTGGGTAAAAAGCCTCGGCTACACCCTAGAAGAACTGGAAGGCCAACCTTTTCTCAATTTCGTCCATCCAGACGATCGCGAACAAACAGTAGGCGAAACCGGCAAATTATCCAGCGGCCTCGAAACAATCGCTTTTGAAAATCGCTACCGCTGCAAAGACGGTTCCTACAAGTGGCTGTCGTGGAAAGCGCGACCTGAAGCCGAACAAAAGTTCATATATGCAGTGGCTCGCGACGTTACCGAGAGCAAACAGGCGATGGTGCAACTGGAAAAAACAACAGCCCAATTAGCCCGTTCCGAAGACCAATTTCGGCAGCAAACCAATCTCTTGCAACTGCTAATAAATAGCATTGGCGATGGCATAATTGCTGCGGACGAAAATAACAATTTTGTGTTGTTCAACCCCGCCGCCCAAGATATCTTTGGCACGGGTTCGACAGATACTCTTCCCGACGAATGGTCAACAAGATACGGTTTATTCTTGCCCGATACGGTAACTCCCTATCCCCCAGCCGAAATACCTTTAGCGCGCGCAGTTCGAGGAGAAGCCTGTGACGAAGTAGAGCTTTTCACCCGCCACCGAGGGAAGCCAGAAGGCCTGTGGGTGAAAATTAACGGCCGGCCGCTCAAAGACGAAACGGGGGCGCTTAAAGGCGGCGTAGTCGTTTGCCGCAACGTCACCGAACAAAGAGCATCCCAGCAGCAAATGCAGCAGTTGGCCGAGGCACAGGAACGCTTGCTGCAAGAACTTAAAACCCGGCAAAATGCTCTCGACGAATCGGCGATCGTCAGCGAGACCGATCTCCAAGGCATCATTACCTACGTCAACGACGGATTCATTGAAATCTCCGGTTACAGCATGGGAGAACTCCTGCACCGCAACCACCGCCTCGTCAATTCCGGCTACCATCCCAAATCATTTTTTGAAGAAATGTGGGTGACACTTTCTCGCGGTTTGGTGTGGAAAGGGGAAATCAAAAACCGACGCAAAGATGGCTCGTTTTACTGGGTAGATTCGACGATCTCCCCCATTTTTGATACCAGCGGCAAAATAGTCAAATATATCGCCATTCGCTTTGACATCACCGAGCGCAAAGAGGCAGAAGAACGACTAGAAAAATTGGCAGCAGAACGTAAAGCTGAAGCTGATTCTCTGACCCAGCAAGTCCTTAAATTGTTGGGAGAAATTAAAGGCGCGGCTCAAGGCGACTTGACAGTCAGGGCGGAAGTGACTAACGACGTTTTAGGTGCTGTCGCCGACTCTTTCAACTTCTTAATCGGTTCTCTGCGGAAAGTGGTAACGGGAATTCAAACTTTAGCCGAACAGGTAACATCTGCCACCGGCGAGTCAATTAAAAATACCAGTCAACTCACCCAACAGGCAGAAATTCAAGCAGCAAAAATATCTGCCATCATGCGCGAAATCGAGCGGATTGTGAATTCGATCCGCGACGTGCGAGATGTTTCGGTGCGGGCAGAAACAGTGGCTCAGCAGTCTTCTCAAACGGCTGAAGTCGGCGGTATGGCAGTCGATCGAGCTGTCGAAGGTATTAACGGGCTCCGGTTGACGATCGCCTCTACCTCGAAAATGATGAAGCGTTTGGGCGAATCTTCGCAGCAAATTGGCAAAATTGTGACTTCGATTTCTCAACTTGCTTCGCAAACTAATTTATTAGCTCTGAATGCTACTATTGAGGCGGCGCGAGCCGGCGAACAAGGTTTAGGCTTTGCAGTTGTTGCCGAAGAAGTGCGGAAATTAGCAGAAAGATCCGCCGGCGCTACTGAGGAAATCTCGGAAATTGTCGGTACAATTCAAGAAGAAATCAGCCGCGTGATGAAGGCAATGGAATCCGGGACGCTGGAGGTAGTGGAAGGCACTAAGCTGGCAAGCGAAGCTAAAACTCACCTCAATGCCATCATCGAAGTTAGTCGAGAAATGAATGCTTTGGTGCAGAATATTACTAGCGCATCTGCCAAGCAAACTGTTTCGGCTGAGGGAATTGCTAACAGTATGCAGCAAGTCAACGAGATTGCGAATACTACCGCACAAAAAGGTGCGGATGTCAAAGCATCTTTGGACGAGTTGTCTGGTTCTCTGGGCCAATTGCAAAAGTCGGTGGCGAATTTCCGTTCGTAATTTTAGAACCCCGACTTATTGAAGAAGTCGGGGTTCTGGGTATTGTGGCAGTGTGCGATGAATGGTAAGATGGATGAGTATTTGAAATACTTTTAGGTTGGGGCTATAGTGTTTGAGATTGAGTTTACAGACCAAGCGATTGAGGATTTGCAGTGGTTTAACTACCAGCCGGGAAGTCCCGGGCGTATATTTAGAGGGGATTAATCTGAGCGCTGCGCGAAGTACCCCGTTGGG
>NZ_JAUBOX010000113.1:0-18957 GCF_036700445.1 Microcoleus sp. T3_B1 | reverse complement strand
CGGGATGTTGCTGGGGGGGATGCGGTTTCTGGGGCGGCGGCGGCAAATAAGGGTTCGGCGGGATGGCGTTGCAGCAGAAGTTCCACTTCTTCTAGGCTGATTTGCAGTCCCCGGTAGGGTGCGGTGGCGCGATCGGGACTGTAGAGGGACTCGGCGAGGAGTACGGCTTTGTGGATGAGGGTGTCTATGCGGTTGAGCCAGGGGAGTAATTCTTCGAGGGGGGTGGTGGTTGCTTCGCCCATTGTGCGGGGGTAAGGGATGTGTTTGGGTTGCGCGGATAGCTGGATGCGCGGGTACGATTGGGTATTGGTGAGCTTACTTTTAGTCTCCCACACTCACGGGGAAACTAATCTAACGAGTCATCAGCGATAGAGAAGGCGATCGCCGACAAGAATAACACCATTATGCCTGTAGAGTGCGTTAGGCGCTTTCTTGGGTTAGTGTTACTAACAATTCTGGGGTCTTTTATAATTAAGCTACGTCCCGTTCAAACTCGACCTATGACCTATACCCCATCTAAACTACTTAGCTTCGAGGAGTTTATCGCCCAATATGGGGATAATACACGCTATGAACTAATTGATGGAGAACTCAGAGACATGGAACCTACAGGCCCACACGAAGCGGTTGCTGGGAGTATTGCGGGTAGAATCTATGTCGAAATTTTCCGCAATAATTTAAACTGGTTGGTTCCAAAAACTTGTCTGATCAAACCACTATACGCTGAAGCTACAGCGCTGCGTCCTGACGTAGTTGTTTTAGATAAAGCAGAACTTAGACAAGAACCACTTTGGCAAAAAGAACCCGTTATTTGTAACGGGAGTACCATTAAGCTTGTGGCTGAAGTGGTCAGCACCAATTGGCAAGATGATTATGCTAGAAAAGTGGAAGAATACGCTGTTTTGAATATACCAGAGTATTGGATTGTGGACTTTCGCGGCTTGGGTGGTTTGCAATTTATCGGTAATCCAAAGCAACCTACTTTCACGATCTGCCAATTAGTTAACGGTGTGTACCAGCAGCAACAATATCGCTTGGGAGATACTATTTCTTCTTATCTATTTCCAAATTTACAATTGAGACTCGACGACATTATGCCGACCTGAAAGCGATCGCGTTCTCGATCGCGCTTTTGTGTGGGTGTGCGATCGCCTCGATTTTCGTCTATCGAGCCCGATCGCCTTTAGTCATTTTGAAATATCTCCTGTAAATTGCGATAGCCACGCTCCACCCGGAGAATTTCGATATCATCTTCAACAACATGATAAAATACGATGTAACCCATCATCAATATTCCTCGCTTGCCCAGGTCTGAGTTGAGCGTAGGACTTGCCCACATAAGGGAATCGTGCGAGGTGTGGGCACTTTTGGGTAAATGTTTGTACGAAGCGATCGCCAGCATCAACGCTACTTTGCAGAAAATACTCGGAAATTTCTTCTAAGTCTTGACAGGCGGGAGCAGTTATGCGTAAAGCTCTCATCGGGAGGTCGATCTGGCAGCTTCTACTTTACTCCGCAATCGAATCAGAACTTCATCAACATCTAAGACATCCCCTCGCTCTGCTGCCTCTATGCCCTGTTCAATTTTTAGTCGCGTTTGTTCCACCCAAGCTAAGTATTCTGGGGTTTCGTCGGAGTTTTGCTGTACTATCTCATCTGCAAGGAGCACGAGAGCGGTATCAATTGCATCTTCTAGGGAAACGTACCCACCTTGCTGTGCGAGGGATTGAAGAATTTGGCTCTGCTGCGAACTGAGGGTGATTTGCATATTTGTTCGGTGCTGAACGATCGCCTTTGAGTTTAACAGAGGTAAATTTCATTTTATTGCGGCGGTGCGACAGATATCGATCGCGTCCGCTGTCGCCGCTGATGGGGGCGCTGTGCCTGAAGCCGCTGGATGACCGGATGGCTGAACTGGGCTGCTTTTATGTCCGCTATATGGACGATTGGGTCATCTTGGCACCGACGCGCTGGAAGTTGCGGAACGCGATTAAGGCGGTGAATCAGGTGATGGCGGATTTGCGGGTGGAAAAGCACCCGGATAAGACCTTTATCGGGTGGATATCGCGGGGCTTTGATTTTTTGGGCTATTGGTTTTCACCATCGGGTTTGGGGATTGCCCTGAAGACGGTGGAGAGGTGTTTGGAGAAGGTTTCCCGGCTTTATGAGCAAGGTGCGACCGTTGGGCGCATTGGGGAATATGTGGGGCAGTGGTGGCAGTGAGTGCGAGGTGGGGTAGATATTGCGTTCCTTTGGATTTCTTTTGTTTCTTTTCCGCCATCCTCCATTGGGAATTTTTCATCACGGGAGTCTTTCTTTTCCAGTCGTTGCTTATAGCTACTCTCTGCTATTTCGCTTATATACTATTTGGTCTTTCGATAAGTCAATACCCTTAGGCTTAAACTATTTCTAATGCGTCGTAATCTAGGTCGTTTCCGTTATCCGCTATGTGACTTAGTTCGTCTAAGATTCTATTCCTAGTGTTTTCCACTTCTTCTTCTCGCTTCTTTCCTAACAAGAAGTTTATGAACATTGAGATGATTGTCATCGCGAAGCCTAATAGGACGATAATCACGACCCTCTCGCTCTCCATGACCGACATAACTGGGAGCATATTTCCTATCGATAGTGGAACGATCAGTTTCCACAATAATTTCACTATAAGTGAAATTAATTCGACTAGGGTTAACGGGATTATCGCCGACTCCTGGTTATTGCATGAACCCAGACATTCTTTACACCTTTTTATTAGCGCCCATAAATCTTCGACGCTATTGTAGCTCAGGAGGGTGATGGTTACATACTTATCGTATTCGTTTCCGGTCGCGCCCATCATTGCAAGGAGTGCCGTCGCTACAATGTCGCTCATTTCGTCTAGATTTTGTTTGAGGACTCCGCCGTATAGCTCTACGTTCCTCTCTCGCCAGTTTTGGGCTACCCGTACCTCGTCACTCCAGTCTAGTTCTCCCGTTGTCTTCTTGTTTAGAAGATATATTTTCTCTGATTCCAGCCTCGCTTTGAAAAGTTTTCGCAGATTCGCCTCTTTCGCTCCTGTCACCTGATTATCAGTTATCCATTTACCGATACTATCATACGCTTCTCCTGGGTCTACAGGTGTGCCATACTTACAGCGTACCTTCCCGTCTGCCGCCTGAGCTATGGCAGTTCGGATTAGCTTTCTTTTCTCAGTGCTATCCATGCCTTCGACTGGTTCCTCTTTCGTTTCCTCTCGCCAGACGCTCTTCGCTAGCGCGTTCTGCTGCACCACATGGGTCAATTCATGCGCTAACAACTCCTCCCACCTACGACTCCCTGGCTCATACGCTCCCTGCCGAAAGAACACATCCTGCCCTGTGGTAAACGCATAAGCCTGAATCGATCGCGCCAACCGATCCGCCTGCGCCCCCGTATGCACGCGCACGCCGCCAAAATCCGCCCCAAACGCCCGCTCCATCGGCTCCTTCACCGACGGCGACAGCGGCTGTCCCCCGCCTTTGGCACGCTGCAACTCCCCTTCCCACTCGCTAGAGAGTTCTCCCCCTGCATCGCCCGCCGATCGCACGGTTATCTGCCGTTGCACCCGTCCCGCTTCCCCACCGGCTGGTATCCTCTCCTCCTCCGACTGTGCATTCTGTTCACGGAATGGGGAACTGTGAATTTCGTCAACCACTTGTCGCGCCACCCGATCGGCCTCTTCTTCGTACATATCCCCTGGCGTGCCGAGGGTCAGCTTCCGCTGTACCAGCGCCCCAGTTGCGGGTAGCGCCAGTGTTGCATTTTCCAACCTCATCTCCTGGGACAAACCCCCGAATAAGGGTTGACGCTGAATCCTCCCCTGACTGACGGGCATCATACCCCCCAGCATTGGCATCTCGCCTACCATCGTGGCGTTTAGACTGGATGGGTGAATGTGGGGATGTGTCTCCATCAGCAGTCCCATTTGCCGATTGCCGATCGCCCCTTGCAGGTCGTGCTCCTGGTGTACCGGGGATTTTACGCTTGTTTTGGTAGGGTGCGATCGAGTGGGTGCTGCCGATTTCTTTTGGTGCGTGGTTTGTTTGTCCATTTGTTCCTCGTTCCACAATGTGTTTTGTACGAGTTGACTGCTGACCCAAATAGTCGGGGGAAAATTCGATCCTTACGTTCCTTCGCCTGCCGATGCCAATGCACCATAGGGTGCGAGTTCGGCTGGACTATCTGAGGGCTGTGACACTTCGCCATTCGCCTCGCTGTCTGCTTCGGCGAGGACTTCTTCTAGTACCTGTATTGCCCCGCTGATTCGCAGGATGGTCTCTCGCAAGTTGCGTTGTTTCGTTTCATATTCCGTGAGGAGTTTTTGTCCTGCTTCAAATTCGGCTTTGAGAGATTGGAGACGTTGTTCGAGTATTTGTTTCATAAGTCGAGTAGTCAATTATCGATTGACTTATTTCTTCCCATTTTCGGAAAATTAAACTTTTGTAGGCGGCTACATCCTAGGTTTGGAAAATTAAAAATCGATGTTTTATCAATCTTTTCTAGTTTCTAATATTGTTACCTTATGTTGCAAGTCATGGATTTCTGTTGTAGTCTTTTCTTGGTTTCCTTTTATCTCCTTTATTGCCTGAACAATCAACGCATTGAGCTGCGTCATATTTATTCTTTTGTACCCGTCTACATCCTCTTCTACCCAATCGGAAAACACACGCTCCACATCTTGCGCCAAAAAACCAACCTGTGGTTTTTCTAGCTTTATTTTTATCCTCTGGGATAATTCTTCCATCGCTTCTGAATACTGTTCATGCTGGAGCGGACTCTCCAACATCGCGTTTTCTATCTTCTTGAGAAAATAGTTAATATCTGCCCACTTAAACGATACTGGGTTGAGTTGTTCGATTGTATCTAGAGCATTTGCGATCGGCACAATGTCTGTTTTCAATCTCAAGTCGGAAGGATATGTATCACTACGGTTCCCCCAAACGGCTCTATGCTCATTCCCCAAATTAAGTTGTAACCATGGGTCATTTTGCCATAAACGATTACCCACCCAGTACCTTCCCTCAGTGTAAATATTGCCCTTCACATAAAGATTACCCTCAACATGTAACTTCTCCTTCGGTTCAGCCGTACCGATGCCGACTTTACCATCATGCGTAATTCTCAATCTTTCCTGTAGTGTGTTGCTACGTGAACCTGGAGCTTTTGTATAAAACACCAAATGACTAGAGTAATTATTATCAAGTGAACGAAGGCGGGCTGTGGGGTCACTTGTTCCTACGTCCGTACCGTTAAAGTCAATAGCGGCTCCAGCATTTGCTCCTCCTGAATGGTTAGATAATGTCAGAATTGGTCCTAATTCTTTTTCTTGATCTTGGCGAATTTCTAGTCGTGTCTTAGGTTGAGCAACACCGATACCAACGTTGCCTGTCAGGTGACTTGTTCCTGTCACCTTGAGATTGCCGCCAACATTCAAATCTTTCCGAAGAGTTGTATTATCTTCAACTGTCAAGGTATTGTTCAGTTGCGTAGTCCCTGTCACTGTCAACTTAGCATTTTTTTCTATTAAGTTTAGATTGCCGCCGACATTCAAATCCTTCTGAAGTGTTGTCTTCTCTTTTACAGTTAACGTATTGTTTAGTTCAGTTTTATCTGTTACTTCTAACCTTCCGCTAATGCTCAAACTGCCAGTAAGTTGGGCTAAATTGGGATTGTTATCTCCATGCGATCGCAGTGTTACTTCGCTATTTCCCCCCCCAGGCAACCGCAATCCACAATACTGACGAACACTCTCATCAATCTTAGTTATTTTTCCGTCAGTAACAGTCAGCTTGGCTAAAGCAATGGAACGTTCTGAGGCATCAAAATCAATGAGAGGTTCCTCGACAATCCGCCTATACCCATCTGTAGTATCCTCCTGTCGCGACTCCTTTTTTTCTGCATATTTAATAAATAGAGTGTTGTCTTTCTGCCCTGGCAAATCCACGATTCGCTCAGTGTGCAGGATGATTTGCTTTCCTTGTTTATCCACAACTGTACCAGGAGACACCTTAATCTTTAAACCACCCTCTTGAACTTCAGTCACCTTCAACCCTTCAGCAATACCTGAAACATGAAGGAGACGATTGTGACGTTGCTCTCGGTCAATATGGTATTTCTGTTCTAGCTCAAAATCATCTTCTAAAAGATACTGTCCGGCAAAATAATTGGGACGTTGGTAAATATCATTTACTGTCATTATCCTTCTCCTTGTATTGTTCAATAGTTCCCTGTTGTGTTCCCAAGAGTGTGTTTCCCTCTATAGGTTTTCCTTTTTCAGATTGTTTGTAAATCTTCAACCCACTAGATAGCTCAAACGGCTTGTTCTTAAACACTGTTTTTGGGTCAGCGTCGGCATAGTTGACTGTAATGGTCATTTTTCCTTTGACTTTGGTATTACTTAGATTTAGATTTGCCAAGTTTACATACCAAACTTTATTAGCAGCAAACTCTTCTGGGGTGATGGAGTGACTGACACGGACAGTCTTTCGACCTATTTCCCGTTTGTAAGGCTCTGCCTGTGCGGGACTCCCCTTGATACTGAGTACCAAAACTTCATCCGTCTCTTGCTCAACACTTGCTGTAATCTCACCGTTCTTTTCCAGCGGGACAGAATAACTCTGACCCGTAAGCCGCATTGTTGGTATCAGAATTTTAAGTGCATAATAGGTATGCGCTGGCTTCTCCTGGTCAATAATCGCCTTGGCAATTCGAGCCTGTTGCCAATACTTTTCTAGGTCAGGATCTGGTAAAGTTACCTGGACTTGAAAGTAGTGGGGCGGGTCGTCAAATTCAAAAACCTCAACTTTTTTAGGCAAATTAGAGCTTTCCAGATAAAGCTCCAGAATTTCCTTCAAGCCCGCCTTCGTGCCGCGCCGACGATACAATGGCACAATTTTACTGATAAACTGGCGCTTGGTTTCATCGCCCCACTCATCTCGCAGACTTAACGCCACCCAACCCGCCAACCAAGGCAAAAATTCACTCTGAGCTGTATCAGAGTCTTCTTTTATACCCGGATTAAAATAAGTATAGATGCTGTTAATGTCTTCTTCTAATCCGTGTTGTTTCGGAAACGGAACTTCAGGCTCGGCAGAGGATAAACCGCTCAAAATCCGCTCGAAAGCCAGTAAGAACCGCCCCAAAAACGGATCGGCTTGCTGGATGGCTGGCAGATACTCCAAATAACTACTTACTCTGCTGGATTGGTTATTGGTTTCCATTCTCCCCCCCTTTGTTCCATCATCGTAAAACTATTTTTATCAACTTGCACTGCCACCAATTCATTGTCATTGAGGATAATGCTAGTCAGGTTATTATTATCAGTAAGCTGCTCAGTTTTGGTAGTACCAGATACCTCAAGGTTGACCCCCCGAACGTAATCCACCCCAGGCAATCGATCCAGTAATTGATAAAGTTCAGAAATGTAGACATTCTGACCAAACGGCCAACCTTTGCCCTCCCAGTAGGTATGTGAGTTAAGGGGAGCGAAGAAATTTTCTACCTCCTTGATTGCCTTGTCTGGAACTGTCAATGGATTAGCACCATCCTCTAGATATAACTGCGCCCTAATTTTTAAATGCACATAATCGGGGGCTACGATGTGAAGGCGAGTAGTCAAGAGTCGCCATTCATCCAAGTATTCCATCAGAGCGTTGGTTAGCTCTTGTGTGGGTTTGGGTTCTTTGTCTATAGATTCCGGAACCACCACCAAACTTATATGTCCGGGTGCTTTTCTGGTTCTGGCTACCGAGTCTGTTTGACTCAGATTCCGTTCTGGTATGCAGCGCGATCGCCTAACCTGACCTTCAATTTTATCACTCTTCCATGCCAGCGCCAGTCGCTCAAAATCTTCACTACTAACTGCCCGATCGGGTTTTCGCAGGTCTAAAACAGTTTGTCGAATCGCTGCTTGTAAATCCCCTTCCAGCTTCCATTCAGGGCCATTGAGCAGCTTGAGAAACGTTTCCACATTCTTGTCGGTAACACGATTGACCCGATACAATACCATCTCCGTCAACCAAGCCAGCAGCTCAATCAGGATAATTCCGGTATCGCTTGAATTGTGGTCTGTCCACTCCGGACACTCGATCGGAATGAGAGAACGCGCTTCTTCTAAAAGGTCAGCATAGGTGCGGTCATCCAAATTCGGCAAAGGTAATGGCATTTTTATGCTCCCTCCTTTGGCAAGATCGAGCTAATAGTATGAGTGCCAGAGTAAATCAACTGCTCTGGAGATAAGTCTTTCGTCTGAGGGTCTGGTTCGACCTTTAAAGACCGAACGTGGTCTACCCCTCGAATTGACTGGATTTCTGCATATAAATCTGACTGTTGAGGCAAACGCCCCAAAGCCCATCCCTGACCTTTTTTTCCTCCTGTCAGGGGATGTAGAAATTTTTCCAACTGCTCAACGACTGCTGTTCTGACCGCATCCGCCGTCTCCAGGGATTTCGGAACCACCTCAGCCGTAACCGACGCAGCCTGCCACTCTGGGCCAGTAACTTGTAAGTATACACAGGGGTCACAACGCTCGCGCATATAAGCCTTCACCAGATCGATCAATGCCAGACTGGGAACAGGTTGAGGCGCTGTAGTTCTCGGCACGATCAGGATTCTGATTTGTCCAGCATTGTCAGCTTTCGCTTTGTTGTGTTTTTCTATTTCTCCTTCGTCTGGCTTGGGTTTTTTCGGGTCTAGCCACAAGTCAGGATCGAGCGGGTCAAATGGAGGGTTGTCTTTTTGATCCTGTGACTTCTGTTTAAAAGTAGGAGCGATCGCTTTTGCCCTAGCGACATCTGGTGAGGCTTCGTAAGCCAAATCCTCAAAGTCTTGAATCGTTACAGCGCGATCGCGGTGGCGAAGAAACTTGGGCCCTCGTTCTTTTACCCGATCGATAGATTCCTGTTCGGTTCCCCCCCCAGCAGCTTCCAGGTTAGTCACCTTTTCTATATATGGAACCGTAGTCTTTAGCTGAACAACAGTATTAGCAGCCAAATTTCCCCGCGTCCCGCCACCCGTTTGATACTGCCCGAAGCGAATATTGTTGCGTCCTTGAGGCGGCACCATCCCATACTGCCCATCCCCAAACCGCACTTCACCCGTCAACCGATCCAAGACATAATGGCGATCGCGCGGTCCCGAACCATAGAAGTCCCGCACTTTGTGCCAGCGGACCCATACCGCTTCTATCTCTCCAGCCTCATCCCTAAAAACTTTTACCGCCTCATTTCCCTCTAGAGACTCGATCGCTGCCCGTTCCTCAGCAGAGGGAATCTTGACTTCCTGCACTTCTAGCTGCTCACCTTGGAGTACGGGTTTTTGGACTGTACGGAAAATCTGACTGGTAGTGCCATCACTTGACCCTAAAATTTCATTTTCCAGGGTGATTGCCTGAGTTGCCCACATCGTGTTGGTCAGCAGTCGTCGCAGGCGAGGCGGTACGCGAAACTGACCTTGCTGCCAATTTACTCGCAACCAGAAAAGCTCTTGACCAAATTCCGAAGTTTTTTCCCAGTCAGTTGGGCCGATAAACTGAATCAGCCCTCGTTCAGCAAAAGTATTCGTTTCATCTTGAACTCCCAACCAAGACCACCCGGAAGGACTGGCATATTCCCAAACCAGTCGCACGGGTTCTGTATTGCTCGGTTGCACTGACTGTGGGGGTTCTACCTGAGCAAAAAGGCTTGTGTGTCGATTCGCAAACGGTTTGTCAAACCCCAGGTAGAGAGCCGGATATCGATCGGCTGTCGTCTTAAAAGGCTGAAAAGATTGCATAACTTTCGTTTTTTCGACTAAATCAAGAGTCAAGGCTGACCGGATCGTGACCGTTTGGCGATCGACATTGACTGCTTCTACTTCACATTCATATTCTTGTGTAGTGCTGCCATTAGTCGTAACAATTCGCAGGCGATCGCCTACCCTAAAATGCTTAACACTAGACAGCTTAAAAATTGTTTCCCCTTTCTTAGCTTCTGCTTTCAGGGTAGTGAAAAACTCCACTAATTTTCCAGCATCCCGATCTGCTGCTAATACTGGCTGTACGGTGACGGTTCTCTGTTCGAGATCGATTGCTTCAATTTCCTGTTCTTCTGTGCGATCGATCCACAGGCGATCGCCTACAGCCAAACCCGCGACACTAGCAAGCTTGAGAATTTTTTCTTTGGATTGTGCTTTTTCTCTAAGTGCAGTAGTTAAGAATTCTACATAATGAAAATCATTATAAGCACAACAAGCTGACAAAGAACCACTTGCTTCATAGCTATAGCTCAAACTCAACGACTCCACTGATGGGGGCTGAAAACTGGCTTCGCTAAACATGAAGACAGGAGGAGTGTTACTGTCTGGGCTTTTTTCAATGATAGCTGGTTTCCCATAATCGCCTTTAACAATCCGCGCCCGAATCCAATAGCAGGTTTCCCCATTAACCGTACCTCGATCTATTTTTGAAGGCAAGGTTAAACTCACTTTTCCACTACCAGTAAGTGTACTTGGGGATGTTTGAATTATGCTTGTTTTTGTCTCCTGATCCTTGCTCAGTCGGGTTTTTAACTCCAATTCTTCATTATTAATCGCTTCAATAATATTATCTTCCTGTGTACTACCCCCCGGAGCAATTCGGATAGAATTTTCTGTTACAAAACCCTTCGTACTTTTAACTTTTATTGTTGTTGAACCCGCAATCGCTTTTTCTGATAAAGTTGTTTCTAATATAGCTTTTTCTAATTGCTCCCAGGTATGACCATTCCATGCTTCCCACGCCATCTCCACACCGCCATCAATTTTGACAGGTAGTCCATTACTTAATTGCAAATCGATTGTAACTATAGCACCGGGTCTGGCAAAAACTTCCTTACTTGCAATATATAGGGTGTCATTAAAGCGAGGTTGTTCTCCAAAAGGGTAAAAGTCCTTACTGAGATCGAGGGGAACCGTGTTGAAGAAGCAGAAGTCAGGTGTTAAATTGTTCTGCTCGATCTTTGCACTAGCAGTGATGTTATTAACTATTGGAAGTTTTAAGAACCATACTCTAGTATCTTTTGGATGACTGTACTGGAGAGGTGTCTCAAGGGTAAGCGTTTTTATCTCAGAGTCAATACTGATAATTTTACAGTCTTCCTGGTTACTACTACCCGCAACTCGAATAATATTATTAACTAAATTAATGTTTGTAATATCTTTAAGCTTAAGCTGTGTTTTTCCTTTCACTGCTTCTTCATCAAGCGTTGTTCCTTTAATTGCATCTTTATCAAGTAATGCCTCAAGTAATGGCTGATTTAGTGATGCCTTTAACCAGCCAGCTTCTATGCCGTTTATCGTCTGATTTGTAAGAACTGGAAAATTTTGAGTAACTACTTCCAACTTACCATCTATTAGCTTGTTTTCAGTTATTTTCAGCACTTGCCAGCTACCATCCCAATACGACCAATTTATTAGTAGCTTTGCTAGGTCGGTTGCTTCAGACGAGTAAAATTCTAGAGTTATAGTTTTATTTCCAGGCAAGGTAAAAAGTTCATCGCAGGCTAAATACAGACAATGCTCAATCGGTTGTTCTGCTGTAAACGCCTCAAATGCAGCATCTTTTTTACCCGTTGCTTGTGAAGTGCGATCGCTATACTTGTCTTTCTCAGGTTCCCGCACAAACACCGCCTTCAGTTGGGCAGTCGTTACAACCAGTTCGCCATCGGTTTCAAACACCACTTCTTCTTCCTGTTCATCAGCAGGTGGGGCAGCGACCTGAGTGTGGGCAGGAACCAGCGCATCTACAGGACTCCTTTCTACTAAAGAAAAAGTCAGAGGCACCTTGGCAGGCTGAGGAGGCAATAGCTGAGTGCCAATTAAGTCGAGGAAAGCCAGGAAATTTTTGTCTGGGGCTTGGTTAAGGCGATCGCTCACCAGCGCCGCCATGCGCCCGAAAATGCGAATCAGCCCCCGTCCTGCATCCGTCTCTACTTTGACTTTTACTACCTTAAGAGACGAAATTTGACTGATTCTCTCCGCTAGGGTTGCATCTACGACAGTACCTCTAGTAGCGATGGTATCATTATTATCCTTAACGTCCTGATCCAGTGTCCGCCCTACCAGAGCGTTGGGTTCAACTTCAATAGACCCAGGTGGCTGCATTTTTACCTTCACTCGGCTGAGTCCCTCAATTTTGCTGAGCTTCTCTGCCAAGACTGTATCTATGACTGTACCTCTGGTGGCTATTATCTTTGCTTTTCCATCCTTAAGATCCTGATTAAGGATAAGACCAGCAAGCCTACTTTTATCTTTTGGATCGATCTCACTAGATCCAGGTGGTTGCCAACCCTTCACCTTCACTCGCTTAAGACCCTGAATCTTGATAATTTTATCAACTAGGTCTTTATCTATTACCTTGCCGCTGAAAGAAGCTATCAGCCCATGTTCATCTTTTACCTCCTCAGCCAACGTTCGACCGAGCAATAATTTTTCAAAATCTTGCGGTAGAACTTCACTGATTGTGAAATCCTCAACTAACGCCTCAGTCTGAGCGACAATATCTTCATAACTGCGATCGTCAATTTTTGGAGGCTGAATCGACATAATAATTACTGTAAATAAAACGGATACACCAAATTAAACCGATTATTAGTCGTGCGAACCTGATAATTAATTAAAATCAGCAATTGATTCGGCTGAGCTTCATCAGGATTAGCATCTACTTCCAGTAGATCGATACGTGGTTCCCAGTCAATCAGCGCTTGACGCACTTCGTCAATGACTTGTCCGATCGTGCCAGGGCTATTATTGGCAAAGACCAGATCGTGAATGCCACACCCAAAATCAGGTCGCATAATGCGATCGCCTTTAGCAGTACCCAGAATCATCAAAATCGACTGGCGAACGCAATCTTCATAGCGTGCCATTTCGATTTTTCCGGCACTGTTGATCTTCACCGGCGATGTCCATCCCACCCCTAAAAAATCTGCATTCATTTACATTCCCTTCACGCGAACTTGAGTCACCAAAATATTCAACGAAGAGCCAGTGGGGATCGCCACCGCTTTGCTATCCCGCAGCAAAACAGGCTGTCCCATTACCTTGACTCGGAGTGCAGCACTCACCCACTGCGCCATTACGCAAGGGCCAACGTTAGCTGGCGGTGGTGGATTGACGCAACCTGCAACGGTATAGGGAAATACCTGAGTCACCACAGGTTGTCCCATCACTTTAACTCTGGGATTAGGGGCTGTGGGTTGTGCTTGTCCCCCATGAGCGCAAATAACACTCGCCCCAGCGTGTAACAAATATCCCGGCATTTCAAATTACCTCCAACGCACCATCGTTAATTTTCACGCCTGCCATGCACTTCAAAGCCATGCCAGCATTAGCTTGAATATTGCAATTAGAATTGGCTTTTACCTCAACTTTTGAATTTGCTTTAATTTCACAATTTTGCTGAGTTTGAATAGCTAAATTTTTACATTTGATAGAAATATCTCCATCGCTGCTTTCCAGACTGATTTTACCTTTAGCTTTTATCGAAATATCTTTTTCTCCTTCGATGCTAATCGCGTTATTTTTTGAATCGATGACGATCTGGTTTTTGCCAGTACCATCGCAGATAGTAATCTTCTCGGCATTTTCCGTATCGTCCAGAATAATCTGATGACCGCTGCGGGATTTAATTACCCGCAGATTGTTTTTGCCATCGGTATTAGATTCAGGCGGCTTATCTTGACCATTCCAAAGCCCCCCCAAAATATAAGGAGAAGAAATATCGCCGCGATCGAAAGCCACTAACACCTCATCATCGACTTCCGGCAAAAAGTAGATTCCCCGCTGCTTCCCCGCCATCGGTGTCAATACCCTCGCCCAGTAACTTTCATCTGTCTCGGAAAGGCAAGGAAATTTTACCCTGACTCGCCCCAATCCCTCCTCATCTTTGTTATTGGTCACGATGCCTACAGTGACACCGTAAAATCGATCGCTTTCTTGATTTGCATCCTGTAAATAGGACAATAGATTATTTCCCATCACGCCGCATTCCTCCTGACCGAAAATTCCGTGCGATATCCTAAATCTTCCGAATAAATATGAGTGACTGAAGTTAGATAATAAAGACCACTAAAACGTTTACCCAATCCAGTCATTTCGATAGTATGACCGACACGCAATTCTGGATTTCCATGACACATACCTTCACCCGTAATATAAGCGAGAGCCATATCATTATACTGTCCTTTAGCTATTTGTTCTGCTTCCGCTTGACTTAATACAGGCTCATTAATAATAACATGAGTGGCTTTACCGAAAGCGCGATTAGTATTTTTTGGTCCGCTAGTGCTTCCTTTCATGGTAGTGGTTTCATCGCCAGCACCCGCTTTGCCAACCAGAGCTTTTTTCTGCTTCACATCCCAGATATGCACTTCTACCTGTCCCACCTGGCTCATCGTACTCAAGCGAGGCGAAAATTCTATTAAATCGTCGCTTCGATTGAGCGTCAAAACCTTTTGAGTATTATTTTGGTGCGATCGAAAGTATAAGGTTTTGCCTTCTACTGTCACCTCATACCCAATGCGCTTAGCCCGTTGCTGGAGAAATTCTAAATCGGTTTGGTTGGCTTGGAAAATATATTCCAATTTTATACTGGTATCTTTAACTTTGCAACTAATTCCCTGTTCCCCAGCTATTTTACTAGCAATATCGCTATCTTTCATCTGAGTAAAAGAGCGAGTTTTACAGCCCCTTAACAGTCGATGGCGCAAATCGTGACCCCGCACCACTAAAATCGGAGTTGCCGTTTGGGAAAATTCCGGTTCTAATCCAGTAATTTCTCCAACAACTAAAGTTTTTAAAGTGTTCCCGTACCCCATTTGAATTTCGATCGTATTCCCAATATCAAACAATTCACTATCTGCCCAAGTAATTTGGCTTTTTACCAGATTCCAGTTCACCAATTCGAGGGTAAACATAGCGGGTATGTCCAAATCTTCGGAAACAGTTACGGAGAGTAGATCCACCTTTGTTTCCATAGGTAAGCGGTTTCCTTTAATCAGGACGTTCAACTTAGGAACTAATGAGTCAACTCCACTAGGGTTAGGCACTGTAATTATTGCCTCCCTTGCGTAATGCTATCCGCACGCCTTGGCGGTATCGTCAAAGATGTACCGGGTTCCAATAAACGCGGATTATCCATGTTATTTTCTTTGGCAATCAACCGCCACATAGCAGGATCGTTATATTCTTGCGTGGCGATGCTGCTGAGAGTTTCTCCTTGCTTAACAATCCGAATCGGGTCGTCTATTGGATTTTCAATTTTTTTCTCTTGTATGGGGTCTTGCCACTCCTGAAAATTGCAACTCAATTTAGCAGAAACGGGAGTTCCATCTTCTAAAAAATGGGTAAAAGTTTTAGTTAAAGATTTAAGAATTCCCAGAGGTAATAAGACATTTTTACCCCAAATTAATTGGCATAAAGGGGGTCGGCAGGCATTTTTCCCCTTTAGAGTTAAGCTGTAGATTTGTTTGGTATAGTTTTGAACGTTTTCCGGCGGATATTTCCCTAATATTGTGGTATCAAAAAATAACTCAATGGTTAAAGTGGCTGGACCAGGATCGGCGACAGGGCCGTTTTTATCTTCACTCCAACCTGTTTTGCTAATCGCAACTTGGTTGGGATTAAATAAGACTTGTATTTCTTTGGTAGGTTTTCCTTGAGTTTGGTCTTCAATTAGAATTTTTAGTTTTTCTAGCGCCATCGTTTTTGTCCTCTTCGCTCACTTTCGATCGCGAGCCGTCGTATCAGTTTACGCTCTACTTTGTCTGCTAAACTATCCAGATCAATCTGAGTTTGGCTGCTTGTCTGAATAGGAGACGAATACTGTACTTGTATAGCTGAACTTGCAGAACTATTGGGAAAAGTCCTGGCAGAATTGTTAGTATCAGTATGGGGAACAGTTCTGGCGATCGCAACTTCAGTTGCTTTTCTCTGTTCTGCCTTTTCTCCTGGGCGATATTGTTTACTAACTAGATCCTGACTCCCATTAGCTGCTACTGTTCTGGTGCTGGGTAATGGAGGAACAGACCATAAAAGTTGGGTATCCAATCCCTCCCAGCTAGGGACTATATTTGGCTTAACTAATAACTGTGAATTTCGTCCGGTTAACTCCGTCTTTTTTGCGCCTAACTCCTCCGTAGGAGTTAATAGCATATTTCGAGTTTTGGTAGCCTGATTTATAACTTTTACTGTAGAGCCATACCCTTCATTTGTCAATACCCTATCTGCCATTATTTCGCCAAACAAAGGAGCAGTTGGCGATACCATTTCCGAAATCGAGTCCGGCGTAAACTTAACTAGGGGGAGTGTTGATTTCCCCAGTTCGCTGCTAACTGACTTTCCGGGCCTACTTGGGGATAATATATCGGCAGATTGAGTGGCTGAGTCTAATTTAGCCTGAATAACAGGCAATTGGTTAACTGAGATTTTGGAAAACTCTAAGTTAGAATTTGAATTTATCGGATTAGCTGACTGATTAGGCTGCCCAATATTGTCTAAATTTTTTGAACCTGAATTAATATAAACCAAAGATTCGGCTAGAGTCTCAGAAATACTTTCAGGAATGTGATTTTGTTTTTGGTCGTTTACTTCACTTAGTTGCGAGCTTTGCCGAGGCAAGTTATGAAGTAAGGTTGATTCGCTACCAGGAGCAAATTTTGCTTGAATAATGGGTACTTCTTTTCGATGTACTTTCGGGACAGATGAAGTTTCTGAGAGATTAACTTTTTCCCCATTATTGTCTGGAATAGGTAGAGGCTGAGCGTAAACGAGGGGAAGATGATTCGCTGATTGAGTCGTTACACTAGACCAGCGCCGCTCCATTAGTGCGAGTAAGGGTAGCCGATCGCTCAATCGTTGCGATCGCGAAATAATCGCTCCTGCTAACTTAGAAGTATTAATCAGCCCTGGCTTTTCTAAAGGGCGCATCAGTCGCGCTTGGAACTTTTGGTCAATCCCATCCTGCCAACTGGTTCGTTCTGTTAAATAGGGCTTAAGTTGTGACATAATTTATACCCAAGCCTATCGGACCAAAAGTTACAGGTTTATCAATACCCTGGTGAATCAACTCCAGTCTTTCAACCGCCACTTCAGTAGCATTACTAGCATTAAAAGTAGGGCCAGACCACTTCACAGGATAAGCATTTTTAAAATTCCATAACATCACAGGAATTTGTTGGCGGGTCAGCAAAATAATCGTGACATTTTTAAGTTGAATATTGCCTTGAGTTGTCGATTGATACCAAGTCCAAAGCGTATCGTTCGATGTCAGACCGTGACTTAACACAAGATTTGGGTATCGAGTGCGTCTGGGAAATTGATGGCTATATCCATTCACTCCTCCTTCTTGATAGGATTCAAATTCAATTTCGCTTTCCAGTCCCGTAATCTCACTAAAACCACCCGTTATTAACCCTTCAATTTCGAGATAAAAGTTAGAACCGTTATAAGGATCGAAACGAATGCCTGTTAAGCTATTTGCGAAACTTAAACCCACATTTAACAGTGTTTTTTCCACGATTTACTCCTCAATGACTGCTCAACTAAAAACTAGACCCCAATCCCTCGTTTAACGTTTGATTGATTCGCATAACTTCAGCAACCCACTGCTGTCTTTCTCGGTGTTCAAATCTCATAATTTGTTCGTAAGACCAGTGAAAGTGATAGGCAATATAAGCTACCTCCTCAAGCAATCGTTCTGAGGGGTAGCAAACTACTCCCCCGCTGGCACAGTTTCAACCTCAAATTCTCCTTGACAATGAGGACAAGCAACGAGGAAGCGACTGTGACCGTTTTGGTTGATGCGCTGGTAGAAATCTTGCAAGTAAACCAAATCGGCAGAAAAGAGGTTTTCAATCATTTTCGGATTGATATGTTCGACATCTCCCAACCGAACGATCGTCCTTGATAGAAGAATAATCACCAAATAAGCTGAATTTGATTGAACGCGCGGATCTCGCAGTGGTGCAATTTCGTCGAATGCAGTAGCTAATCGCATCGTTCCTGCTCGATGGACATTACCTTCTGGGTCTATATATCCTTGAGGTAAAGTAAAGGGAAATTCAGTCTGCGGTATCATGGGGGAATTTAAACTTACGACCATTTATCAACGCTGATGCCTTCATGGGCAATTTCTAAAGTCTCAACGGCCACTTCATTAGAAGTCGCATTAAAGTCAGGCCCCGACCAAGTGACAGGCCAGCAATGAGTTAAATTCCAGCGAATTTTTTCTTGACCTGTTTCATCTAAGAGAACAATGGAGATATCTTTTCTGTACTCAGCACCCCCTTTCACTGTATTTTCCCGCCACTTCCAGAGTTCTTGATTATTGGTTGTGCCTCGCTTCAGAGTGATATTATTGTAGGTTACTAAACCTGGCAGTTTTCTGACGGTTGGCGGATCGGTTCCTTCCCGATATTCGGCGGGAGTTTGGGTGGAGTTGAGTCCGCTACATTCTCGAAAACCAGCATGGATAATGCCATTCCATTCAACCCAGAAGCGATAACTTAAATAGGGATCTGGTTTGTGGGGGGCTTTTAGATCTGGCATGGTGAATCCTCCTGTTCAAAATTATTAAGGTTGAGTCGTTGAATTAACTCCAGCCGTCCCGTGGATGAGGCGAACGACAATAAACTCGTTGGGTTTAGTCGGTGCTAATCCAATTTCCGTGACGACTGTGCCGATATCGCGCATTTCTGGCGGATTAGTTTCGCTGTCGCATTTAATGTAAAACGCTTCTTGGGGAGTTCGTCCTTGCAATGCGCCTTTTCGCAGTAATGATTCTAAATAAGTGGTTAATTCGCGTTCAATACGCACCCACAATTTGAAATCATTTGGCTCGAAAACAACATCCTCTAAGTTTCTCTCTATCCAGCGAAGAACGGTTAAGAATAATCGCCGGACGTTGATATATTGCCAATCTGGATTTTG
>NZ_JAUBOX010000195.1:0-1510 GCF_036700445.1 Microcoleus sp. T3_B1 | reverse complement strand
GTAAGGATTCAGGTCTGAAATTCGGGAATGAGGTCAGGCATAGGAAAGTAGTCACAAGAATGGGCAGAAAGAGCCTCACGGAAAAAAGCCATTACTGAACGAGCTTGAAAACGACAGGTTTGAATCACACTCAGCAGATTAGCCGTTTCCTCAAATCGCTTCATCGAACGAGAGCCACCAGACACTTTCCGTTTCGTTACAGCTAGGCGTAGGGAACGTTCTGCTAAATTATTATCCGGAGGCACCGAGGGGTCATTCAGAAAATACCACCATTGTTCTGCCTTATCTCGTAAGGATTTGAGCAACAAACCTGCTGCATAACCAACTTGGTTCAACCAAGTAGCAAGGGCTTTATTCAATCGTATTTTGAAATCCTGGGCCCACGAGTCGTAGGTGAGTCGATCCTTCGTCTTGCGCCAGGCCTCATGGGAGCTAAAAGCTTCATCAATTAATGACAGAAATATTTGAGCGACTTCTGCATTATTATTGTTTCCCCCAAGTCCCAGCACTTTCTTAAAATGCCGCCGTAAATGAGCTAGACACTTCTGTTGGGCTGTGATTGTGCCACCATTATAAACACTGAAATCATCTGAGCTTAAGACGCCAGCAAATTCTGTACCCAGCATGGTTTCTAGTTCCACGCGTCCCCTTGTATCTGCGGCATGGAATAAACAGAATCCCTCTCCACTAGCTGTCCATAGCCATTCTTTGACTCCCATGACACACCACGGGGTTTCATCTACATGAACATTTGATTGCTCAGGGACCCATTTCCACAGTGCATTGAGGGCTGGCTTAACTGCTGCTGCTACTCGTTGATTGGTTTTTTGGAGTGTTCCCACTCCCACTTCTATCCTGCCGAGTTCCCACAATAATTCAGTCAGCTTGGCGTAGGAAAGATGCCCATAATTGCCCAGCCAGACGCAGAGGGCTTGGAGATTAACGCTCAAGTCTTGCCCTGGAACCACTCCCTGATGTGGTTCTCCTCTAACTACTGCACCACATTCGAGACATTTACACGATTGTGTCTGATATTCAACGACTTCAATTGGTTTCGCCACTAGACTTGCTACTTGCTGAGAGTGGATGTTGATTACTTCACTTAATTCTTGACTACCACAATTAAGACAGATGCTGGGTGAGCTAATTTCAGTTCTGTCTACTCGTCCAAACCCTTTTCGGGTTTTCCCCTCATGACCTGGTTGTCCACCTGGTTTCTTTTTTTGGTCTGCTTCTGGTTTGACTGTTGCTTTCTCTGGTTTTTGGATGAGATCCGTTGATGGAGGTTTTGATGAAGTCTGACTGGTGGTTCGATTTTTTCCCGTAGCAATGGCTAGTTTTTCTTGCAATTCTTCAATAATTTTTTGCAGCCCCAGTACCATTTCTACCAGTTCAGCTTGGCTCAACTGCTCGATTTCGGTTTTTTTCTGCTCTCTGGTGGCTGTGGGCTTTTTCATTCCTTTATTTTACCAGATGCCGCCACTTAAGTTTTTTTGACCTGAATCCTTAC
>NZ_JAUBOX010000112.1:0-19584 GCF_036700445.1 Microcoleus sp. T3_B1 | reverse complement strand
AATTAATAATTAAATGGGGTCGCAAAATCAAAAATAAGGGTAATGATTGTATCACAGTTTAAATGTGCAACAGCTTAGACTCTCGCTGTTTGCTTCGGTAGAGTAATTGTAGAAACAAGAACTTATCAGTATTTAGGAGAGGAAACAGTTATGAATTTTAACTTATTCGGAAACTCGCAACCCGATGAAGATTATAGCGAAATTAAGAAAGAAATGCTGCGAGAATCATTGCGGCAAGTTCGCCAAAGCTACAATCTTGCCCTTTTTGTCACCGCCGCATCGGCAATGGTTACTTTCGGAGGGATCGGACTTCTATTTTGTGAGAAAATCTCAGAGGCTACTCTCACTGCTTCGGGCGGATTGTTGACAAGTTTGGGCAGCATTGAGTTTGCCAAGCAAAAGAAGAAGGAATTGCAGCAGATGATGGATGATTTGGAAGACTAACATCGAGTTTTAGCTTCCCGACTTCTTTCCTCGTCCCCCGGCCGGGCCTGGAAAGCAGCTAAATTGTAGGGGACACGGCACTGCCGTGTCCTGACTTAGATATCCTAGTTTTTAGCCGCCCCAAACCTTCTTCAAAACATCTTGAGGAGAGATGTCTGCCATTTTGCCAGTAGGAGATTTAATGCCCAAAAATCGATCGCTCTTTGGCAACAATTTCGCCGGTTCAGTCGGGCCGAACAAAGCTATTGTATAAGTTTGAACCGCCACAGCTAAGTGCATCGGCGCACTGTCAGTACATATCATCAAATTAGCAGCAGCAATAGTGGCAGCCAACTTGCCGACATCATCCGGCGAGATAACTTTTACATTCGGACATGACTCGACTAACTTTGTCACGAAGTCTGCATCTTCTGGACCTTTCACAACAACAACAGGCAAATTCGGCTGCCGCTGCTGACAATCTTCAATTATTTGCTTCCAGTTGTCTGTAGGGTAAATTTTGTCAATACCTTTAGACACAGCTAATTGACTCGAACCGCCGTGAATTAGAATGTAGCCGCTTTCTTTTACGCCCAACCGCTGCTGTTCGGCTTCCGCCCACTGAATGTCCTGTTTTGGTACATTAATTGCCAGTGGCGGACAAGGATTTGTAATGTTAAATCCTTGCAGCAAATCATGGTACATTGAAGCGGCGTACTGTTCAGTTTTCAGCGGTACAGCAGCAGTGAGAAATCGAGCGCCGTTGGTTCCCGAATAGCCAACTCTCTGCGGAATGCCGGTCAGCCACAGCAGCAGCCCTACAGTCCACCGCTGGCCGAGGGAAATAACTGCTTCGTATTCGCGATCGCGAATTACGCCCAGTAAATTGCCCAAATCTGCCATAGCGTTGCGGTCTTTGAAATTGTACGTCAAGACTTCTTTGACGGATTTGCAGACTCGGTAAGCACCCTTTGCCCTCGGTTCCACGATGACATCAATTTGCGCGTCGGGATAAGACTGCTTGAGGTCATCAAGAGTGGGGAAAAATAAAATTTGGTCGCCAATCCCGCCAGGGACAAGTGCTAGTATTCGCATCATAAACGATCGGGCTATTATTGATCGAGGTAGCTCTCAGAGATCGGCTCTCAACTATCAGCTTATAGTATTTCTAGACCTTAAAATCTACTGGCTGACAGCTAAACAACTGACTCAAAAGTACAGGACGCTCTTATTATATATATCTAGTTGGGTTAAAAACGGTTAGTAAATGCACTTATTAATTCCTGCAGCGGGTTCGGGGCGACGGATGGGGAGTCAGCGGAACAAACTGCTGCTGACTTTGCTCTCTAAACCTTTGCTGAGTTGGACTTTGGCTGCGGCTGAAGCTTCGCAGCACATTAGCTGGATTGGCATCATGGGCCAGCCAGACGATTTTCCTGATTTTCAAGCAATTCTGAGCGATTTATCTTTGGTTATGCCCGTGGAACTGATTCAAGGAGGCGCCACCAGGCAAGAGTCAGTTTACAACGGTTTGCAAGCTTTGCCGCCCAATGCCGATCGAGTGTTGATTCACGACGGCGCGAGGTGTTTGGCAACTGCTGAATTGTTCGATCGATCGGCAGAGGCCCTCTTGACCTGTCCGGGCTTGATTGTCGCCGTCCCGGTCAAGGATACGATTAAGGTCGTAGATGAGCGTCGGATCGTGCGAGACACCCCAGACAGAAGCAATTTGTGGGCTGCCCAGACTCCCCAAGGATTTGAAGTGAAATTGTTAAAGCAGTGTCACGAAGAAGGGCGACAAAAAGGTTGGGAAGTTACCGACGATGCGGCTTTGTTTGAAAAATGCGGTTTACCAGTGCAAATTGTGGAGGGAGAAGAGACGAATTTGAAAGTCACAACACCCGTTGACATGGCGTTAGCGGAATTTATTTTGCGGCAGAGATACGGGGAATAATTTTGAATTGTGTAAGGGGAATGCGACTCAGCTATGTTGTCGTCATTAGGAGAAAATCTGTAATACAAGTGGAGGATGAAAGCAATGGAATATAGCGGTACATGGCGGATCGCAGAGATGGCAATGTGGGATAGTGATTATTTGGACATGGAAGTTGAAGCCTATATCGAGATTGATGAAGCAGGTTCAGGAGAATTTCAATTCGGTTTAGTATCAGGTGAAATTGACGGCGAAGTCGTAAAAGATGGAAAGGATCAGCGATTTGAGTTTACATGGGACGGTAATGATGAGAACGATCCTGCATCTGGTAGCGGTTGGCTCAAATTACAGGATAAAAACTCGGTAGATGGTCGAATCAAATTCCACCAAGGCGACAGTTCTAGTCTTGTTGCAAAACGCATGAAATAGGCAATCAGCGATCGTACTATTTTATGCCTTTTTCTTAACCGCAGATGAACGCAGATAAACGCAGATTAAATCTCATCCGCGTTCATCTGCTGATATCTGCGGTAACAAAATCCCAATCTAAGGATCGCGAATTAAATAACTTACAATTTTAATTGTTATTGTGGGATGGGCGTCCCACAAACTTGTGGAAGTTATTTAATTCTCATTCCTAACCAATAACCAATAACAACTGACTTAAGTTTATCATGAAGGATTAATCGGAAAATCGCCCTCACTATCAACCTGTGCGGCACTTTTAACTAAATCCAAAAACGCAAACACGGCCGGAATCAACAACCCATCCCTCAAAACAGCCACCCCAATTACCCTTTCAAAATCCGCAGGTAAACTGCAAACTTTCACCGAAAGAGGTATCGGTTCCGCAGCCAAACGCGGCAGAATTGCTGCACCCAAACCTTGCATCACCATACTGACAATAGTTGAATCTTCGCTGAGTTCGTAAGCGATATTTAAGGGAAACCCCGAAGTTGTCAAATATTTTCGCAGCGGTACAGAACAAGCATTTTCCACCGGCTGCAAAATCAACGGATAAGCCGCTAATTCTTTCCAGGTAATCTTAGCACTTGACAATTTGGCAGTTGGTGGCAGCAACACAACATATTTATCCCGCAAAATTTCTCTAGTTTCAAATTCATCCGAGATGGGAAGAGAGACAAAACCGATGTCTGCTTTGCCCGATCGCAAAGCCTCTTCCACAGCTTGGGTATAATAAACTTCGGCAATGCTGACCGTAATTTTGGGAAAGCAACTGCGAAATTTAGCAATAATACCCGGTAGGATATGAGTTGCGACACTCCGAAAAGTAACTATCCGTACCTGGCCTCCCTGCAAACCTTTTTCTAAATCCGCTTCTTTGACCATCATTTCTAAGGCGCAGGCTATTTGACGCCCGTGACTCACTACCCTTTCCCCCACCGGCGTCAGTTGAGCACCGTGTCGCCCCCGGTGGAACAGTTGCACTCCTAATTCTGTTTCTAAAGAGGCGATGGCGTGGCTGACGGCGGATTGGGACAGTTCCAATTGCAAAGCCGCCTCGCTAAAGTTTTCACAGTCTGCTACAGCTATCAAAGCTTGAATCTGAGAGAGTTTCATCCGCCGCGTATTGATTTCGTTCATAGCGTTTGTGCCAGTAGTACCCAAATTGTCACAAGGGCTTCGATATATCGATTTTATTCATACAACCTATGCAAGCAATGCTTTGATTGTCAATTGCCCTAGAGTTAAGGTTAATTTATCAGGTAACAGATAGACTTTTACAGGACTTGCACGATAACCATATTGTGCTGTAATTGCGATGACGTTATTGCAGCTAAAAGCTATTTTTTGTAATTTTTTTGGTGCAATCTTTGTAGGAGTTATCACTTTAAGGTGTTGGCTATGTCTACTTACAACAGTCGGATAAACCCCCGAATAATGATGTTTTTTTTGATAGCCGATCGAGCTAAACCATCCGAAAAACATAAAGGGCTATCTCTCTTTTCAGCTATAAAAAAAATTGGGCAGTTTTTGCTCTACCTCATTTCTAGTGAGGACGAACTGAGAATTTGGCAGACGTGCGATCGCTATGGTAACACTTGGTGGCACGGTTGCGATCGGGCAACTGGTCGTTCTACCTGCGTGGCGACGGATGATGAAATGCGCGCTTGGCTCGATCGGCGTTATTGCCAATAGTAGTGTGTGGGTTGCGTGGAAATGAAGTGAAATACAGTCCTCGATTAGCAATTACCAATTAGCAATTACCAATTAGCAATTACCAATTACCAAGTAGGAGATGCTATGCTTCAAATATCTTCCGAATGTGCAGCGCCAGATCGCATTATTCTGATGGAAAACGAGGTATACAGATTGCCTCAAACTCATCGAGAAATTCAAGTTTTGTCAGGAATTGCTTGGATCACGGTTGACCAACAGGACATCATCTTGCAAAGCCCTGAAAAAGCATCGCTTCCACCCAGCAAAAACTTTGCTGTCATATCCGCTCTCAACAATATGCCGCTGATTATGGCAGTCTGGCAAGACAAAAACCCAGTCATGGGATTTTAGATTTTAGATTTTAGATTTTGGATTGAAGAATTGGGAATGACTGATTGTGTATGGGTTTGAAGCACGGGTCTACAGTTGCCTTCTTTTTTGAAACAGGCATCTGAACCTAGAGATTGAGAAAAAATTTGGCAGGAACACCCCAAAAAGCTCTATCTTAATAGTTATCACTTAGCTATTGGAGGACTCGATCGGTGCACTGCCGCTCTTATCACTTCAGCTATCTCGCAGCTATAAGTATGGTGTTATCGCCCGCACTCAGCTTGCTGGCAATTTCAGACGCCCGGGCTTATGCCCCAATTATAACTGCGAGGCTCGCCCAAGCGATCGATCTCGCTCAGGCAACTGACCCCAAAACGCAAGCAGACGAACTCTTTGAAACAGGAGTAAAACAGCACCGCGAGGGTTTGTTTCGAGAAGCAATTCAGAGTTTTGAGCAAGTTTTGGCAATTCGCAAGCAACTAGGCGACCAAGCGGGAATCGGAGAAACCCTCAACAATATGGGGGAAGTTTATGGCGAAATGGGTTTGAGGCCCAAAGCTTTGGAAGTTCTGCAGCAAGCTTTAGTCATTCACCGAGAAATCAGCGGAGGGCGTCGTACCGCGCGCACTCTCAATCTCATAGGTTTCGTCAACCGGATTGGGGACAATTTTTCCGAAGCGATGAAACTGCACCAACAAGCTTTGGAACTTGCCAAAACTACCGACGACCAAATTGAAATTGGAGAATCCCTCCACAACATCGCGGCCGTGTACGCAGAACAGGTCAATTACGCCAAGGCGATCGAATTTTACCAGCAAGCGCGGACGATTCGCACGGCCGCCGGCGATCGGCGCGATTTAGGTCGTACCCTCAATAACATGGGCGGCGTCTACTACAACATCGGCGACTTTAATAGAGCGATGGAATTTTACCATCAAGCTTTAGCAATTCGCCGGGAAATCGGAGACAGGGCTGGCGTCGGCCGCCTCCTCAACAACATGGCACTTACCTCCCGCAAACTCGGCAAAGATACTCAAGCGCTGATCTATTTTCAGCAAGCAATACCGATGTTAGAATCTATCGGTGACAAGACAAGTATCGGACGCTTGCTCAACAATATGGGCGCAATTCATGAAAGTCTCGGTCAAAATGCTCAAGCTCTAGAATCCTACGAGGGAGCTTTAAAAATTGCCCGCGAGGGCGGCGACAAAGCCGGAGAAACTACAGCGATGGAGGGCATTAAGCGATTGTCTTCCGGTCAGCTTGTACCGCAATAAGAGTAGTTAGTAAGTCGGGTCGAAGGAAGTAAAACCAGATATTTAAGGAATTGAAAATGATAGATTTTTGAACAATAACTTGCTATGATTGCCTGGATGTAACATTAATCAGCCAGTGCCTCGCAACGATATTGACCGTATCAGAGAGAAAATTCGCCTCCGCCAGTACGATATGTCAGCCCACGCAATGGAAGAAATGGCTGAGGACTTGCTGACTATCCTGGATGTAGAAGAGGCGGTTCTGAGCGGTCAAGCGATTTTAGATTTTAGATTTTAGATTTTAGATTAAAGAATTGAAGCATTGACCCCACGGATAAATTCGGGGGGCAAGTTTCATCGGATACAGGTTTTTTATTTCTGGGTTCTGAGTCTGCTTTCGGAATGAATCACGTGGCGGGTATCCTGGATGCTTTGGGTCAGATTATCCGGGTTGAAAAAGACGACCCCAGAGGTACAAAATATGTAGTAGTGGGGACTGCACTGGATCGACAAACACCTGTTGGAGTGGTTGGACGTTTCGCTAGTAACGGACGTTATCTAATCATCACGGTTTATGAAGTCACTCAACTTAATGGCTAATCGTATGTATAAATACAGATGTGAGTATTGCGAAGGAACCGTTCAACCCCGCACTGTCAAGCGCGAGGCATTCAAACATAAAAATGGATTTGTCATTCTTGAAGATGTGACCATCGGTGTTTGCGATAACTGCGGCAATCGATACTATTCAGCCGATATTCTTCATGCGGTTCATGCCGTTGCAACTGGAGCGAGATTGCCTGAAAGAACCGAACAAATTCCGGTTACTCATTTAGAATCAGCATAACCAGTGGAGCGCTTTAATTGCATTAAAACGCTGTGACGATAAAGGAGACTGTCCGGGGGTTAAGATTGGAAGCGATCGATCGACTTTGGCGACGATTTGGCATTTATCTGCAAGTCGTTGTATAATGGCTTGCCAAAAATATATAACTCAAAAAGAGGAAAAAGGCTTCAGGGGCGCTATAATTTGATTGAGATCGCTATCGAAAGATAGAAACAATTTCTGTAGTAATTTGTCCGCCAGAGCGGCCGCACAACCATTAATCTAAGCTATGGATATCCGTACCGAAAAGCCAGAAGAGGTAGAAGCTGTTCGCAACATTAATATTGCGGCATTCGGGCGAGAAAATGAGGCTAACTTAGTCGCTCGATTGCGGGGAATTGCATCTACATTTTCCTTCGTTGCGGTAGAATCCGATCGCATTGTCGGACACATTTTCTTCAGTCCGGTTGTCGTCGAAGGAAAATGTTCTAGGAATGTGTTGATTCAGGGGTTAGCGCCAGTCGCAGTTCTACCCAACTATCAGCGGCAAGGTATCGGAACGCTGCTGATTCGGGAAGGTTTAAAAGAGTGCGGACGATCGGGATTTCAAGCAGTAGTTGTGCTTGGTCATCCAGATTTTTATCCGCGTTTTGGGTTCATTCCTGCTAGTAGAAAGACCTTAAAATGTGAATATGATGTGCCCGATGAAGCGTTTATGGTATTGGAGTTAGAAAGTGGAGCTTTGCAGGATTGCAGCGGAACGGTGAAGTATCGATCGGAGTTTAGTCTCTGCGAGTGATAAGCTGCTACGCATTTAAATTGAATCCCGATACGGGCAGGATGCCCGTTCCACAATAATTGTAGAAAAATTGACTATCAAATTAGATGCACAACAGCTTATTAATTCCGCCCCTCATCGGAATTATTCATCTCTCTCTGATCTCCCTCTGCGTTCTCTGCGTTCTCTGCGGTTAAATCATTCCGATGCAACCGGAACTGATCTGACGAACTGGCGGTTTTTATTGTGAAGTATCGTAAAAAATTATAAAAATAACATTTAGTAGTCACAGTGGAAAATGGTTGTGCTGTACTTGCCTTTGTGAACCATAAAACCTGTACAACTATTGCCCAGCAAAGTTATTTAAACGCCCCCTTTTCCCTTCTCCCCTTTTGCACCTTGCAAAGCAAAAATCGGAGTTTGAGCAGATTTCCCCTTCAGAGAAACAGCTCCCAAAGCCTCGCAAATGAAGTTTAGCTCGATCGACTCAAACACCCTTTCAGCAATCAAAATTTGGTTTTCCCCCGCCTTGCTCATCAACCGAGCCGCCGTATTCACCGTATCGCCGAGGATATTAAACTCCCTGCGCCCTCGCGGTTCCCCAACCTCAGCAGCAAACACCGGCCCCAGGGATAGCCCAATTTGACAGCTTACTCCCACCTCTTCACCGCCGATAATTACTGGTGGCAAACCTGAAATGATATCTCGGATCGCAATCGCCGCACTAGCCGCGCGGCTGGCGTCATCCGTGTGAGCGTCGGGCACGCCAAAATAAATCAGCATATCCGAACCATCTAAGTGCGCCGTTACTTTTTGCAACACGCCCCCTTTAGCTGAGACTACAGCATCGATCGACGCAAACACCCGAGAAAAACTCACTACCAGATTGACTTCTTCCTCCGGCGAAGCTTTCTCCACAGACTCCGGTAAACCTATCAAGTTGACAAACATCACCGTCGGTTCAGGAAAATCCGGCGGAATTTTCCGCCTGTCTGCATTTTCCACCAGCAGTCTCAGGATCGTTTTGGGAATATAACTAGCAAGGGGTTCAAGCCGATTCACAGCTTCCCCGATTTCTTTTACCAAGCCCGCAACGCTGCGATCGAGCAATACCGAACTTGGCATCCGCCGCCGAGTCAAAGTGATATCATACTCTCCGAGTCGATCGTCCGTGAAATCGTCCGCCACCAAAAAATAACCCGGTTTGCCCGGTTCAAAACGAAATTGCTCTCCCACAGACTCTCTAGCAGTTTCAGTCACACACACCCGCCCCACAGTCCCACAACCCTCAGCTTGCTTGGCTTGCTGGACAGAATGCCCCAGCAGTACGTGAGCCATCCGCAGCGGCGTACCGATGTCAGCACTAATATAGCGGCCGCAGTGGATGCCCACCCGCATCCTCAAAGACAAAACACCCCGCGCCGTTTCAATATTGGCAAATTCAGCCATCGCCCGCTGCATCCGCAAACCAGCCCGCACCGCCCTGGCTGTATCCTCTTGGTAAACCCCTGACGGAAACTGCACCAGCATCGCATCTCCGGTAAACTCCAGCAAATCCCCGCCCGATTTGCTGACAATTTCAATCATCGAGGCAAAATAGTCGTTAATCACGCCCAGCAGGCTTTCAGCTCCCTTGCGCCCCTGGGTCGCGTTCGCTTCCAACAGCGAGGTAAACCCTGCCAAATCCGTGAACAGCAAAGTGCCTGTTTGCCACTGGTAGCGCACCTCGCCTGGGTTGGGCGGAGATTCGGACACGGGCCTGGGCACGTAGTCGTGGAGGATGTAGCGCAGAGTTCGCAGGTGATCGAAAACCCCCATTAGCGTTGCGGGGGACGGATCTACCCACGCAGCAGCGTACAGTTGAGCGGAAAGGAGCGATCGCAGCCGCAGTTCGATCGCAGCCAAGGGAGGATTGTAGGTTAATCTATTAATAATTTCCACCTAAGTTTATTCTTAAAAAATAGGGTAAGTTCTATCAATGTAGAGGCAACACCAATAGCTCGACTTTATACCATTATGATAAGTTTCCAGTGACTCCATACCAGCCAAACCCAGAACCCACGATAGAAACTTCCGAAAGTCACCGGTTGCTAGCTCCCGATTTGATCCGAGCTGCTCGATCGGCCTATGGTATGTATCTGAAAGTGCATTCCGAGCAGATGCAGCGTCCGGCGGGTGTAGTTGTCAGTCAAGGAAGCGATCGAGGTCAGTTAATTTTTGCTTCGCAGCCGATTTTATTGCCCGGTGAACGTTTTGTTACTTTTGACGAAATTGAATCTCAAATGTATTAATTAGTAATTGGGCATTGGGCATGGGGCATGGGGCATGGGGCATTGGGCATGGGGCATGGGGCATTGACAACTAATATTTATGTTGGCTCGATCGAGTGTCAAAAAATAGGTTTGTAGTGAGAACTTTAGTCCTAAGAATTTGACTTTTGACTAAAGTCCTTACTACAAACCTTATGGGTAATTGACCGAACACAATCTAACAATTAATAAATAACCACAGTCAATCGATTTTAGATTTTAGATTTTAGATTTTAGATTAAAGAATTGAAGATTGACCCCACGGATAAATTCGGGGGCTCCTTTATCGGATACAGGTTTTTTATTTCTGGACGGACGAATCCGGGGGCTTGTATCCTGGATGCTTTCGGTCAACAGTGAACAGTCAACAGTGAACAGTCAACAGTCAACAGTGAACAGTCAACTTAATGGAAATAATCTTTAATTCCCTTGTCATGGCGATCGTCTTTATTTTCGGAGCGGCTATTGGCAGCTTTCTAAATGTGGTAGTCTATCGGTTGCCTGCGGGTTTGTCGGTGATCCACCCTCCTTCTCGCTGTCCCAAATGTTTAAATCAACTCAGAAATTACGAAAATATACCCGTTTTCGGTTGGCTGTGGCTGCGGGGACGCTGCAATCACTGCCACAGTCGGATTTCGGCCCGCTATCCACTGGTGGAAGCAGCTACGGGTTTGCTGTTTTTGCTAATCTTCTGGCGGTTTGGCGTAACAGTCCAAACTCTTGGTTTTTGGGCTTTGTTTAGCTGGCTGTTGGCTTTGTCTTTGATTGATTGCGATACAATGACTTTGCCTAATTCTTTAACTCGATCGGGTTTGGTGCTCGGATTGGTTTTCCAAATGGCGAAAGGTTTGTGGCCGACATTTAGTTTGATCGACTCGGTAAACTATCTGGTACTCGATGGGATCGCCGGATCAGTTGTCGGGTTGTGGCTGTTTGACGCGATCGGACTTGCCGGGACGATCGGGCTGGGGCAGAATGCTATGGGCGCCGGAGATACCAAATTAGCCGCCTTGATGGGAGCTTGGCTGGGCTGGAAATACTTGCTGCTAGCGGGATTTATTGCTTGTGTCGCCGGGGCTTTTGTTGGTGGTGGGGCGATCGCTATCGGGTTGCTCGATCGGCGTCAACCCATGCCTTTCGGCCCGTTTCTGGCTCTAGGTACAGCAATTACTGCTCTGTGGGGCGAAGCGATCTTATCTAGTTACTGGCAGTTGTTTTTCCCGAATTTTAGTTTCTGATGTGCCCGTAGTCAGGCGCGATCGAACATAATATTGTCTCAAAAATTGGTAAAATTGTTCCGTGTCTTGGATTACACTTACAACTACTAGCTTTCGTTGGGAAGCGGAATTAATGCAGCAGCTCCTAGCTGCTCATGAAATCCCGGCCCGGATTGTAGACTTGGGCATAGCATCTTATTTCGGGGCTGGGAGTGCTACAGCCCTGCAAGTTCTTCCACAACACCAGCGAACAGCATGGCTCCTCATCAGTCCAGTTGAAGAGGACAATAGTCAGTAGTCAAGTCTGTTGTTATGGGTTATTGGTTATTAGTTATTAGTTATTAGTTATTGGTAGCAGCTAACAACTCACAAATAACAACAGCCAACAGTCAACAGTCAACAGTCAACAGTCAACAGTCAACAGTCAACAGTCAACAGTCAACAGTCAACAGTTAACAAATACCAAGTTTTAATGTCTCTATTTGATTGGTTTGCAAATCGACGAAAATCAGTACCGAACTCCCAAGAACGGCCGGAACGAGAAATTGCGGACGGACTTTGGAATAAATGCGAAGCTTGCGATGCCCTGAGTTATACCAAAGACCTGCGAGCAAATCAAATGGTTTGCTTGGAATGCGGGCATCATATCAGAGTTTACAGTGACGATCGCATCGAGCAATTGATCGATCCCAATACCTGGATGCCCCTTAACGAAGGACTGCACGCCACCGATCCCCTGAAATTTCGCGATCGAAAAAAATATAGCGATCGACTCCGAGAATTTCAAGAAAAAACAGGCCACCTAGACGCCGTAGAAACAGGCATCGGCAAACTAGAAAATTTGCCAGTCGCCCTCGGAGTCATGGAATTTCAGTTCATCGGCGGCAGCATGGGCTCAGTAGTCGGAGAAAAGCTAACTCGCCTCATCGAACACGCCACGCGGGAACGCTTGTCCGCGATCATTGTCTGCGCTTCCGGTGGTGCAAGAATGCAAGAAGGAATGCTCAGCTTGATGCAAATGGCTAAAATTTCCGGGGCTCTGGAACGCCACCGGGAAGCGAGACTGCTTTACATCCCGATTTTGACCCACCCGACCACCGGTGGCGTCACCGCCAGTTTTGCCATGCTGGGAGACATTATAATTGCAGAGCCAAAAGCTACTGTGGCCTTTACGGGCGGCCGGGTAATCGAACAAACTCTGCGGGAAAAGCTGCCGGAAAATTATCAAACTTCCGAATACTCCTTCGCCCACGGTTTTGTAGACTTGATTGTACCCCGGACTCAATTAAAGAAAACTCTCGGTCAGCTCATCAGCCTCCACCAGCAACAGCCTTTCTTGGCAGACTCGGAATTTCCCGCCCTCAATGGCAGCGATAGCCACGCTGTGTCCCCGCAGACTCACGCTTTCAAACTTTCTCCCTAAGCTGCTGCGCCGGAGGATTGTCTGTTGGTGAGTCCGGGGGAGAGACGAAAAATTTCTGAGGAATGGCTCAAAACCCGGTTTCGAGGAAAAATATTGAGTTTGGTAGCCAGATATTGACCCAGACACCGGGTTTTGAGTCCCGCCCGCGCAACTCCTATTGGTAATAACGACCCAGCAGTGGGATGATATTGATCGGAAGTTGATTGGCCCTGAAGTTAGGCTGGGCAAAAATGCCTAGTCGCAGTTAGCGGTTAGTTAGCTTGCGATCGAACAAACTAACAGAACAAACTAACAGAACAAGCTAACAGCGCTTTCTAAAATTGTCCGGTTTTCAGTTAATAGCCGTCAACTCAATTTTGACCTGTCAGCGACCTAAAAATTATGGGTTTTGCAGACCTGTCCATCGCAGAAATAGCAGAGGACTTCAACGTCCCTGTTGAAGAAGTGATCCGCTTGTGCGACGAGTTGGAAATTGCCTACAAGCACCCTCAAACCCGTTTGGCTTTGGAGGATGTTAAGGCAATTATGTCCACTCTCGAAAAAAGGCGCGACTCAAAACTTCTTGCAGATTAGATCGCAAAATTCCTCTACCTTTAAAGGTATGGCTGCACAAACTTTCGCCAGTTGTCGCAGAATCATGGAATTTTGAACAGAAATCTGTTTGCCAGCTAAGCTGTTGTGCATCTAATTTGACAGTCAATTTTTCTACAATTCTTGTGGGACGGGCATCCTGCCAGTCTCTGTATTCAATTTAGATGCGTAGCAGCTTATGATCTCTTAGCGTTCAATAATTTGCCGGATTTTTTTAAGGAGAACCATGCTTAAAAGATATTTCATTGCTCTGACCGCTGTATTCTTGAGCTTTCAGTTATTTGTCAGCAGTGCGATGGCTATCGAACTGAGTCCTGAACTTCGCACTCTGCCTTTGAATGACAAGGGTACTCCAGTGGTGCTGAGCCTCAAACAAGTTGAGCAAGGCAAACGCCTGTTCAATTCGGCTTGCGCTCAATGTCACGCTGCGGGCATGACCAAAACTGACCCGAACGTGAATTTGAGCCCGGAAACTCTGGCTTTGGCCAACCCGCCCCGGAATAATATTGAGTCGCTGGTGGACTTTATGAAAAATCCCACCACTTATGACGGGTTTGAGGAAATTTCGGAACTGCATCCGAGCATGAAGAGTGCGGATATTTTCGCTGAGATGAGAAATCTCTCGGATGACGATTTGTACGCGATTGCCGGTCACATTCTGTTGCAGCCAAAAATTGTCTCCAAGCAGTGGGCTGGTGGCAAAGGCGCTCGCTAATCGATTTTAGATTTTAGATTTTAGATTTTGGATTTTGGATTGGGAGAGGGCTGAAGTTCGGCAAGGATTGCTGGCTGGTCGTTTTTCGCTCTAAAATCTGAAATCTAAAATTTACCTCCTGCTCATTGATTATCGCAAAAGGTTGTAGTCCCTCATGCTGCGTCGTGGTGCTTTTGTCTGCTTTCTGTTGGGGATGTTAATTATTTTGCCACTCGTGCTGTTGGCTCCTCAACCTGTTTTGGCTGCTGCCGATTCTTATGTGAATAGGTATTTACAAGCCAGCGAACCTGTGGCTCTGGAGTTGGACTCTGAGGGACATACTCGCTTGTTTTCGGCGTTTGATTTGTCTGCGGGCAAGGTATTGTTCGAGCAAAATTGCCTGAATTGTCACGTCGGAGGAGCTAATTTGCCCGATCCGACGATATCTCTGTCTTTGGCTGACCTCAAGGGGGCAACCCCTCCCCGCAACAATATCAATAGTCTGGTGGCGTATCTGAGAGAACCGATGACTTATGACGGTACTGAGGAGACTTTTTGGTGCCGCCAAGTGCCGGAAAGCTGGATGCCACAGGCTGAGATTGAAAATTTAGCGGCTTTTGTGATCCGGGCTGCTCAGAAAGCTCCGGGCTGGGGCGTGGAGAATTTTGAGAGTTGAACTGCTACTGCCAAAAAGTGGTAAATTACTCGAAAGAAGGCGATGCAACTGAGCGATCGCGCCTGTTTTAACTAATTTGGCGTAAGTCCCACGCTGTAATTGTACTCAATTGGGCGTCGGGATATAAGCTTTCGCAACGTCTATGAAAAAGAGCGACAATTTACTGTTTCTCTAGCAAAAAAATGTGTAAGATATAAGTGGTTGCGACCCACCCACTCGACTGCAAACAACAGGCTACAGTAGCAGTAATATGCTTGGCCAAGGACAACTGCGAGAGAAAGGGGGAAAGAACAGACCGCTGGTTGGTAAGGCACGTCCCACCATAAAATACAATCCAAGTTTGTTGTACGAAAATAGTTTTTGCCTTGGGAAACAGGGCTTCTGCGTGGGTTCCCTACGAAGGGATAAAGGGTGTAAAAGCCCAGAAATGCTGTGTAAGACTCGGATCGTCTTCAGTGACGAATCTCTGTAATGAGATACCCAACAGAGCAACGGCAAACGAGACACGAAGCCTACACTGTAAAAAAGGTCAGTGCTAGGTATTTCACCAGGTAAAATATCTAAAGAATCACCCCTTGCGTGTCCATTAGAGGAGAACTGCGTTGAAAAGACTCTTATCGATCGCCCTGTTAGCGATCGCAATTTTTACCGTCGGCTTTGGTCGCCCTGCTTTGGCAGGTGATGCTGTTAAAGGAGCTAAAATCTTTAGCTCGAACTGTGCTGCTTGTCACATCGGTGGCGGCAACGTGGTTATGGCCATGAAAACCTTGAAAAAGACGGCTCTTGAGAAGTACGGCATGAATTCTCTCGAAGCTATTACCACTCAGGTAACTAAGGGCAAAAATGCTATGCCTGCTTTCGCCGGCCGCTTGAAGCCCGAACAAATCGAGGATGTAGCAACCTACGTGCTCCAACAATCTGAGAAAGACTGGAAAGGCTAAACTGCCTCTTTGAAGTCGGGAAGCCTGGGCGGGTTTGATTTAATTTAAAACTTGTCCTCCCGATCGCACCCTCTCTCACCCTTTGGCGAATAAACATCGGTTTGCAGCGATCTTAACCTATTTGGGAAAGCGCGCCAGAAATCCGATTTTTATTAGCTCAAGGGCGAGGGAGGGACATTTTATTTTAGATTTTAGATTTTAGATTTTGGATTGAAGAATTGAAGAATTGAAGAATTGAAGAATTGAAGATTTGAAGATTTGAAGATTTGAGATTGCTAAATGCTGACTTTGTATAAACTGTCAAGCACATAATATTAAGATTCATGTATGGAAGCCAGTCATAAATTGGGGTGGTGTGCTAGGATGTAAACCCTTTACTACCAAAGCCTTGAAATCCAAATTAAAGTTGATCGGGGATCTGGAATCTACACCTGCCATGAACGTAAAAACATCAGCAAAAGTTAAAACTCCAGTTAAAACTCTCGGAGACGCAGCATCTGGGGCGATTGAGAAATATTTCCGCAAAAGTGTAGCGCACGAGGCTGAAGTTATTAAAGACAAAGACGCGGAAGAACTTCATCAAATGCGCGTGGGATTGAGACGTTTGCGATCGGCTGTAACGGGTTTTGCTCCGGTTTTAGATTTGCCAAAAGAGGCTTCTGAAGGCAAAATTGGTAAGGTGGGGCGGATTCTGGGAACGCTCAGGGATTTGGATGTGATGCTCGAAAGTCTCCAAAACCGCTATTACCCGAATTTGCCGACTGACGAACAGGAAGTTTTGGATAAGGCTTTGTCGAATTTGCTCAAACAGCGCCACCGGGCTTTGAAAGGGGTGAGGGCGATTTTAGAGCACAAAAGCTACGAATCGCTGAAGCAGTCGATCGAGGATTGGCTGGAAAAACCGCAGTTTCAGGCGATCGAACATTTGCCAATTGCTGAGGTTTTGCCCGATTTACTGTTACCTCAAGTCAGCGAGTTTTTCCTACATCCGGCTTGGTTGCTGGGTACAAAATATGAAGATGGCAAAGTTAAAGTTGCTGATGATTTAAATGCTGAGGCTGTCGAAGAGAAGTTAGCAGCGGAGGGAACTATTCTGCACGATTTGCGGAAGCAAGCTAAGCGGGTTCGCTATTTGATGAATCTGTTTGGGAATTTTTACAGCGAGACTTACGAAGTTTATGTCGAAGATGTGAAAGCTATTCAGGAATGTTTGGGCGATATTCAAGACAGTGAAGTTTTAGGCGAGTTTTTGACAGATTTTGTCGATCGCGATCTGAAAAAAGAGTTGCCGAAGTTGGCTGGTTTGTTGGCCGAAAATCGCTACGCAGCTTGGCAAAAATGGCAGGTTTTGCAGCGCAGGTATTTGAGTTCGGAAATTCGGCAAGGTTTCCGATCTGCTTTAATTCATCCTGTGGTTGAAGATGCTGCTAACGGGGATTCGCCGCAGCAAAATTAGGGTTTTTGGGTACAAATGCAGCAGACGGCGGTTGAAACCGCGTCTACACAAACGATGTCCTTGCCTTGCGGACCCAAGAAGATAATGTATTTTAACGCCCGTTATTCAACCCGCTCTCTAGTGGGTGAGTGTCTGTATAGACGCGGTTTCAACCGCCCCGTCTTCTAAAGAAAGGGCGATCGACCTCAAAGATTATTCTTTCCAGCTGTCGGGGCGACAAGTCACCTATAACGCTGATAGAATAAGCCTCATAGCTCTTATGCCTTGTTGATAATTAGGTAGTTTATGTGGATACAAAGACATTAATTCAACAACAACCTGCCAATTACTAAACATCGAATCGACCCATGATTCACCCCAAAGTCCAATATAAAAAGTGCTATGACGTGCATATTTTCTGTGATTTTCTGTTTTTCTACTTAGATATTCTTGAACTTGCTTTGACTTAATTTCTATCCCTTGGATTATACTCTTCAAGTATGCTAGTGACAACAAAATTAATAATTTCCTCAATCGCTCACCGGTGAGATTAGTCCTTTCTAGGGCGTCGGTTCAGTATTAGGAGTTGACAAAAAAAGGACTTTATGAAATTAGCCAGTGCATGAGTTCGACTCTATGCCCAGTTTAATTGGCCGAACCCTATCCATTCGAGCAATGACATGAAGATTATGAACAACAGCGACTCGCCGTAGATCGAAAAGATTTTTCCGCTGCCCGATATAGCGAGCACGGTTCCCCTGCCAATGGCCAATATGAGCCAGAGAGTGTTCAACTGTAGTACGTTTTCTCAATTCTTGGCGACCAATAGCAGTGGATTGACGTGCTCGCAACTCTTGCATTAAGGCTTCATCAGGATGAATTGATACAGTCCGTCCTCTTTTACTATTTGTGCAACCAGACCTCAGAGGACAAATTGCACATTCATTCTGAGGAAAATGAACAGTTTTCCCCGGTTCAAATGGGATACTTACCTGATTGGGACAGCGAATTAAATGCGTATCCCAGTCAAGAAAAAAAGAATTTTTATCAAACCGTCCAGAATTTCTGACCGGCCACGCCTTGCAAAATATCTGTAATTTATCATCCCGTTGTGTCACCCAATGACTGGATAAATAAGCCCGGTCAATATGTAACTCGGCTAGGTGAATATTTTGAAATTTTAAGTCACGTTCTAGGTCAACTGTAGCAGCGGATTCTGGAGTATTGGCGCGTGTCAACGCAACCGCGCAAACTACACCACTCTCTAAATCTTTGAGGACGTGACGTTTATATCCATCTATTTTTTTAGAGCGGCTTTTACGCCCATGCCGCATATCGGGGTCTTCGATAGAAATGCGACGATCTTTGGCGACCCCTTGGCGGAGAGTCGGAACTCCTTGAGAGTCTAAAGTTACATTTTGGGATTCAATGACTCGGGCAACACACAAAGAATCTTCAGCCGCTTCAAAGTCATCACAATTAGCCTGGCTTTGCATCCATTCTTCTACGGAATTTAAGCTATTTAGGAGAATTAAGAGCGCATTTTGACGTTCTACTGGATCATCCCAGTTTAAATCTAAGGCCGTTTTTAAGCTGGAACTATTAACGATGGGTGCACCTGCTTCATGGGCAATTTCTGCTGGCTCCCTCCCCTGCACACCAGCTATCACACTCACCGCCTTACGCAAAGCATGACCCAATAGATTATATGTATCTTCGACTTTCCCGGCTCCCCATAACGGGGATGAATCTAAAGCCACTTTAAGTTGAGATGAGCCAAATCCACCTTTTTGTTTGGCAATTTCTACGGTGCGGTCAATTAAACGTTGGTCTAGTTCTTTTTTAATTAAGCCCTTTCTGAATCTCACCAAAGTGGCTTTGCTAAAAGGGGGAGTTTCACAATTGAGACAATCAAGAACTAACTGCCAACGTTGATCCATGAGCATTTCTTCAATTACTTCATCATCAGAAATGCCTAAGTAGGCTTGCAGAATAATTGCCAAGGCAATTTGTGCAGGAGGAATTGGGCTCTGACCCACTGTGCTGTCTTTAAAAATTGTAGCAAGTTCTTCTTGAAACTCATCATTAAATATGAATGAACGATTCAATCGAAGAAACGTGAATAACTTGGCTCGTTTAATGCGTTTGACGATCGACGCTTCAGCGTCTGAGAGTTCAACTGGAGGATGCCATAAGGGAGGACGCATAAGGTTTCTTCCTTCTTCCTGATTGTGAGAATTTAACAGGCTTCTCAATTCACATATCATTTCCCGTCTGTTTTGTCAACTCCTGATACTGAACCGACGCCCTAGGTTATATCCTCCACTCTTAAAGTCTCGCTCACATTTCTTCAATTCCAAATCTTTTTGCATAGGCATCAACTGCTGCTTGTATATCTGCCAAGCTGGTCAGAATATACCAAGGTTCTTCTGTAGTAATATTTCGATATTTGCCCAGCCACTTACCGGCTTTATTAAACCCCTTAATGGGTGCAGTTTTTCTAATTGTTACTTCTTGATTGAAAAAGCTATTTCCTGGCTCTAATCCTAGCAGTTTTAGTTCAGTCCATAA
>NZ_JAUBOX010000111.1:0-19915 GCF_036700445.1 Microcoleus sp. T3_B1 | reverse complement strand
TTAATAATTAAATGGGGTCGCAAAATCAAAAATAAGGGTAATGATTGTATCACAGTTTAAATGTGCAACAGCTTACCCAACTTCTTCAATAAGCCGGGGATCTAGGTATTCGGTGTGATTATTTGTTGATTTTCTGGGCTTCGGCGTGGTGTTGCAAGCGAGAGAAAACGTTGTAGGCGTCGGGGCCGGGAGTATCGTGTTCGGCAGCGCCGTCGATGGGGCCGTCAATGGCTTTCCAAGCAGGAATTCCGCCTTTGAGTTCGGCTACTTTTTGAAAGCCTGCAGTGCGTAGAAGATTGGCAGCTTCGGCGGTTTGTTGGTCGTTTTCGCCGTAGATGTAGATGTCGCGGATGGGTTCTAAACTCGATTGTGCGCGCTCAACTAATTCGTCCATTGGCATCATTACCGCGCCGGTAATGTGGCTTTTGGTGAAGCTTTCAAAATCACGAGCGTCGATGATTGTGAGTCCGGGTTCGCCCCAATCTAAACGGGCTTTGAGGTCGTGGCTAGATGCTTGAGCTTTTAAACCAGGAGGGGTGGGAGTCAAATCGGGAAGCTTTTCTTTGATGTCGGAAATTTGATCGGGAATAGTTTTCATGAGTAAAATGTTGTTCAATGTTTTGATTGCTATTGCAATGTAACAAGATGTTTAGGTTGAATTCGTCTTTCTAAAGGCAGAATCCGGCATTGAACTAAAGTCGCAGTTAAGCTGGTTTGTGGGTTGTTAGCTGCGGTTGGGATCGCTACATTTGTTGAGGTTGCTAGAGCATAGCGGGCTGTGCTTCAGATGGTTTCGATCGCATTTGGTGCAGAGAATTTGAACTGCGATCGCTCTTTCGATCCGATATTTTATCAAACAATCACCTTTTAGTCAATCCCTATTATTTTTAAATGAAATTTGCATAAGTTGTGCGTAGCCTCGCGCGGATTTTTGCGGAAAAGTTTAAATGTTGGCCAGGAAGGTTTCTGGTAAAATCTAAGAGTAAAAACAAGTATTTAAAGGTATGAATATGTCTGAGAAAGATGAAATTCCGGTGTCTAACACTTTGACACCGGAAGAGCAAGCGGTGTGGGATGCGAAGGCGAAAGTTCGGGTACTGCTGAATTTGTGGGATTTGGGCGGCGGGAAGATGAAGGTGAAAAAGGGGGATTTGACTAAGCGGATTGTTCGCACTAATGAGACGAGTCAGAGATATCTGGGAGTGCTCGGCGAGTTGCAGGCGACTGGGGCGATCGAGTATTCGCTGGTAAATCGGGTGACGCTGGTGGAATTGAGCGCGAAGGGGAAAGAAGTTTTAGCGGAAGGCTTGAAAAGTAAGGATTCTCTGTTTGAGTTTGATGGTTCTCAAATTGGTACTCGGCTGGGAAATTCTTTGTTGAAGTGGATTCGGCATCAGGATGGTGCGGCAAGTGTGGCGGTTGAGGCGGGGAAGGCGGATGTAGGGACGATCGCATCCTATGAAGATTTTAAGGCTGTGGCGATCGATGTGTATGACACCTTGAACCGGGATTATAACTTAGACGATTTAGTGCCGATTTATCGGATGCGTCGGGCGATCGGCGAAAGGGTAGGGCGATCGGAGTTCAATGAGTGGCTGTTGGAAATGCAGGCTACTGATATTTTTCAGCTTATAGGCGGCAGTGTAGAAGACAGCGCCCCCGACAAAATCGAAGATTCTATCACCACAAAAGTGAACGGTTTGCGCTGCTATGCCAAGCGTTTAACCTAATTAACTTGAGTTCCGAGTTTTCCTCAACTGCATTCGCTCCTTTATCTTCACACTCACACAAAACGATGAATGACTTTCACTCCTCAATCGCATATCTCGATCAAGCTATTTCAAGTCAAAACCCTTTTGACAGATCGTTAATAGTCAGGAGCAATGATATTTGGAAGCCAAGTTTTCCTGATGTTCCTTCTATCAATGCTCATGCCTCTGATGGTGTTTTTCAAGCAATCGAGCAAATTCGTGCCGGGTATCGCACAGTTAGTGGCATCACGATCAGAGCTGAAAAAGGTCTAGGAAAAAGCCACCTAATCAGTCGGATTCGCAGCCGCCTTCTAGAGGAAGGTGGTTCTTTCTTTGTTTATATGAGCGATGTAGACTATGGAAACTTAAACCGAGTCCACGCTAACTTTCTAAACACTTTGTCTTTAAGCCTGAAACAGATTGGTAACGAAGGGGTAATGCAGTGGCAAGAATTAGCAACTGCTTTGATCAATGAGGCATTAGGAAAAAATCACATACCTCAAAATTTAGTCAAGCAATTTTCGGGGGCATTAGCTAAAAATCCTAAATTAGTTGATCGCTTAACTGAAAAAGTGCTTCAACTGAAGTCAAACATCGAAAATCCTTATTTGATCCAGGCTATTCTGTGGACACTTTCTTCCGAAAAAGTGAGCTTTGCAACCAACTGGCTGTCTGGAAAATCCTTGGCACAGGGACAAGCTGATGCAATGGGTTTACCAAATTCTACAGAAGAGGATAAAGAAGGTGAAGCATTTCAGACTGTCTGCCAAATTTTAGACTTAATCGGTGATTACAGAACTCTAGTAATTGGCTTTGATGAGTTAGAGAGTGTAGATCGGAATGATGCTGGTTTCAACAGGGCGCAGGTCGTCGCACTCTTAGTAAAAGACCTGTACGGTAAAATTAAACGAGGTGTTTTAATGACAGCTATGTTTAATGAAACTTGGCAATTTCAAATTAAAGCATTACCCCACGCCGAGTCAGTCACAGCTAGAATGGGTGAAAAGATTTTTGATCTAAAGCATCTCAATGCTGATGATGTAGTGACTCTAGTTTCTCAATGGCTCCAAGAATTTTATGACAGTAAAAGTTTAATTCCACCTTATTCCGTTTATCCTTTTGATGAAGCTGAACTGAGAGAACTGGGCAAAGAAAAGTTAATTGTCAGAAAGGTTTTAGAGGAGTGTGCTAAGAATTGGAAAGTGCCTGGTGAGCCTCCACCGCCAACCGCAGCAGATCCACTCCATCAAGTTGAACTTGCATTTAACAAGGAACTAAATGCACTTGAGACAACAATAGAGAAATATTTTGACGATAGCGATATTTTAGCGGAGGCTCTATATTTTGGCTTCCTTTCAGTAAAAGGCGAGATTTTGGAAGAAGTGGAAGTTGAGGAGATTGAAAAAGTAAAAACTAAAGCGGCAGACAGAGGTTATCTTCACTTTAGAATTAGAGGTAAAGAAAATGGACGGTCTGTCAAGATAGTAGTAGCAGTAGTTCAAGAATCTCGATCCAAATTTGTGAGCGCGGCATTAAAGCGGTTAATTCAGTATCAAAAGTTTGATATGACTCGTGGTTGTTTAGTTCGTTCTAAAGATGTTAAGTCGAATACTGTAGGCAAACAGTGTTTAGACCAACTTCTTTCTCCAGAACTAGGTGGAGAATTTGTCAAACTCAAAAGTGAAGATATCAAGCCTTTATTAGCCATTTATTTTGTCAACAAGGCTCGCGAAGATTACGAGGTAACAGAAGAGCAAATACAGCAGTTTATTGTTCATAAAAATCTTACCCAAGAAAATTATTTAATTAATGAAATTCTTAGCGCTCCGTCGGGTCAGATTCCTGATGGGTTGCTTAGCGCTCAGTGGGGTCAGATTCCTGATGGGTTGCTTGAGAAATGTGAGATGGCTGAACTGGATGAATGTGAGATGGCTGAACTGGATGAATGTGAGATGGCTGAACTGGATGAAGAAAGTATGGCGGAAAGTACCTTCATGCCTGATACAACGGAAATTAACAACCTCGACGAAGCACTTGATAAGTTATTAGGTCAATAAGTGGGATGAGTTATTCTGTTTTTGTTGATACGGCTTTGCAGTTACCTGCGCCAGATGTGGAAGCCTTAATCGAAGGGCGAGTGATTGCAGCCATGCCTCGAATGTTCATCGAGCCGGGTAGGTCATTTGCCCTATATCCAGCCAATATCTCGATTAATTTGCTCCCCCATGAGCAATACTACCGATCGAGTTTTTTACCAATTGCTAAAACCTCATTTTCTCAGTTAAGTTCTGAGACGGTTTTGATAAAAGCTTGGGCTAAGTGCGAATGGTGTCAAATACTAAACGATCCAGAATCATTAGAGGCTTTGTCGCAGTTAACAGTCTGGACAACAGAGGCATTACAGCAAACTCTCCTGCAACGACGTAATATTTTTCTAACTCATCTTCGCGTTTATCTGCTGCCTCAGCCGCTGGAAATGCCAGTGCATCCCAGCGGCAATTTTGTATCTTTGCCAAAATCCCTAAATGTTACTGATTCAACGCCTGTGTTGAGCGACTCTATCTTTGCCAAACGCCGTCAACAACTGGAAAAACTAGAGCCTCCTGAACATCCAGAATTGGAAGAGTTGCAAAGTGCATTAGTGCATTTATCCACCACCAACCCAAAAGCCAAACAACTAGACGCAGAAATCAAAATGTTTCTAGGTTGGAGTAGCGATAAGCCTGTAAAACCAATCAAACCGGATTTAGCTTGGATAAAGACTATAGCAGCTTTGGGAAATCGCACCAAAGAACTAGATACAGACAAAAGCAACTATCGAGCAGGAACAGACTTTGAAATTGTAGTGCGCGATAGCCTTAAGTTTTTGGGATTTACCATAGATTATGCTCACAAAGGTGGTGCTGGTGGCTTAGATTTATTATGCTCAAAACCTTACCCCTTAGTTGGCGAGTGCAAAGCCGGTAAAAAAATCCCTAATGATACAGCAGTTCAATTGCTGAATTTAGGAACGCTACGGCTCCAAGATAAAGAAACCCTCGCAAAAGCAACTAAGTTGATTATTGGCCCTGGCGTTCCAACTACTCAACTTATGGATGCAGCAAAAAAACACGGTATGGCAATTATGAACCCTGAGACGCTTGAAAAACTGGTTAAACTTCAAAGCAACTATCCTAACTCGGTGGACTTATTTAAACTTAAAGAATACTTGAAACCGGGACAATCTGATGATGAAGTTGCTAAATATATTGAGCAAGTTGAACAAGAAATTAAAGTGCGATCGGATGTTCTGCATAGTTTGAAAAAGTATCAGGAAAAGAGTGGTTTTGAACGAGCAAGTGTCGAGGCTGTTAGTGGTGCTTATTCAATGTCTAATGCACTTAGACCGTTATCACCCAAAGACTTGCACGAAATTCTCGTTGAGCTTTCCTCTCCTTTGACAAATTATGTGGGGCGGATTAAAGGAGAAAATTGGCAAAGCGATCGCTTTTATTTCCTGCGCGACTTGCCGCTAGATGATTGAGATACGTCAAGGGCGATTCCCTGCGGGATAACTTCGCTTCACGTACTTCATCCAATTTCCTACACAGCATCAGGATCTATGCCCAGTTCCCGTAACCTCGCCGCCAACCTTTCAGCTTTCTGCAATTGAGCTTGTTCTGCCTTAATTAACCCTTCCACCAATGGCGGCTCTAAAATTTCATTGACTGATAATCTCAGATTGGGAAATACTACAGATACCATTTCCTCACCCGGCAAGAAATCTGTATACGTGTAACCATCTTCACCTTCAATCAATGCAAAAAGCCGGATTTTTTGCTTGCCCGTTTTAGGGTCAACAATGCAATATTCGGGCACATTCGCTAATTCGTACTCTCCGCGTTTGATTACGTAATCTTCGCGGCGATTTTCGCTCACCACCTCTACCACTAACAGCGGTTTTTCATCAAATTCGAGGATACCTGCACCTGGTCTAGCAGCAGCTTGTTCCAAAAGACTTTGAGTGCAGACAACTACATCGGGAATGCGAGATTTATCTTCATCGGTTCTCACTCCCAGACCCGTTTTTACTACTAAGTCGAGATTGTGTTCAGCTAGGTAACGCTGCAATTGGTAAACTAAATATTCGCAAATTTTGATGTGTAAAACTGTTGCTGTTGGCATCGGGATTAATTTGCCTTTGTACAGTTCGTATTGTACATCTATTTCTCCTTGATAAAATCGGTATTCTTCAAAGGTTAAAGTCGGCGAAGTATCGAGTTGCTGTTCTGCTAAAACTGGGGCGATCGATTGAGACATAGGTTTTGGTATGAGTTTGCCTTGATACCAATTTAATGCGAAGTTGCACATATCTCGATCCCCCTAAATCCCCCTTCTTAAGGGGGACGAAAGATCGGAATCTTGTCCCCCCCTTTGTAGGGGCGGTGCCCCCGTGCCCGCCCTCTTGGCTAGGGGGGATCGGATTCTATGCAGCCTCATAAAAAATTGCCTTGATACAGTTCCTATTGTAGATCGGATTACCATTTGGGCGATCGCCTCAACAAGGCTGTAGCTGCCTCACTGTCGAGAGGTTTAGAGAAAAAGTACCCCTGACCGTACTCGCAGCCGATCGACCGCATTTGAGCCAATTGGACGGCGGTTTCGACACCTTCTGCCACTACCTCCATCCCCAAACTGCGGGCCAGCATGACGATCGCCCGCACGATTTCCAAATTTTCGCCCATTTCCCCAATGCGACTGACAAAAGAGCGATCGACCTTCAAAATATTAATCGGGAACTTGTGCAAATAACTCAGAGACGAATAACCAGTGCCAAAATCATCAATGCACAAATCAATCCCCAAGTCTCTCAACTGCGAAAGCATCGCCGCCGCCGCTTCCCCATCTTCCATCACCACACTCTCAGTAATCTCCAACTTCAAACAGCGAGCATCAACACCTGTTTCCTGCAAAACTTGCTTAATTTGCTGGATGGATTCCGGTTCCGAAAACTGCCTCCCGGAAAGATTTACTGCTACAGTCAGCCGCGAATTTCCCCCAGGTAAATTCAAACTCTGCCACTTAATAATTTGGCGGCAGCTTTCGTTCAAAACCCACAAACCCAAAGGCATAATTAACCCAGTTTCCTCCGCCATCGCAATAAATTCCATCGGGGAAACTAAACCCCGTTCCGGGTGCAGCCAGCGCACCAGCGCCTCAAATCCGATAACTGAGCCAGTTTTCAAACTAACGATCGGCTGATAATAAACAGTAAAAGGACATTCCAATTTTAAAGCAGTCAATTGCGACTTCGGACGCTCCAATCTCCGATCTATTTCACTCATCGGCGAGTTTTCCGCCGCCGTCCCACACGCGAAATCCACGATCGAATATTTCAAATTTAGTTCTTCAACCGACTCCCGCAAATCGTTTTCCAAGTGCATCAAAGCCACAGCGCGAGCGTGCATCGCACTGGTAAAAACTTCGTAGCGAGCTTTACCGAGAGCTTTTGCCCGGTACATCGCAATATCAGCATCGCGCAAGATATCTCCCGGCCACTGATATTTGTCCGTACTTAAGGCAATGCCGATGCTAGCAGTAATTAAAACTTTATTGCCTTCCAAATTCAGCGGTCGTTCGATCGTTTTGAGAATTTCCTTTGCTTGGGCGATCGCCTCATCAACACCGTGAATTTCTTCCAGCAAAATCACAAACTCATCTCCCCCCAGACGAGCCACCGTATCCCCTGGCCGCAAACAAGTCAAGAGACGGCGAGCCACAGCAACCAACAGCCGATCGCCCGTGCGGTGTCCCTGACTGTCATTAATCACCTTAAACCTGTCCAAATCCAGAAACAGCACCGCAAACTGATAGGTTGGATGCCGTTGCGCGCGGGCAAAAGCTTGCCCCAACCGGTCAGTCAACAAAGCACGGTTGGGCAACTCCGTCAGCGCATCGTGCAAAGCATCGTGCAACAATTGTTCTTCAGCCAGCTTGCGCTCAGTCACGTCGTGACAGTTGACCACAATTCCCCGCACCGAAGGTTCGTTGAGCAAATTCGTCGCCACCGCTTCCAACACGCACCAGGAACCGTCCTTGTGCTGCACTCGGTATTCCGCCATTCCCAGGCTAACTCTGGGCATTTGCATGACACCTTTGAACACTTGATCCACTATCAGCAATTCGTCAGGGTGAATCAAGTCAAATATAGACCGGCCGAGCACTTCCGCCGTCGGGTAGCCCAAAATCCGCTCTAGCGAAGGAGATACATAGCGGCAAAAGCCTTTCTCGTCGAGAATCACAATAATGTCTCTAGCATTTTCAATCAACGATCGAAAGCGCTTTTCGCTTTGCCGCAGCTCTTGTTCGGTGCGCTTTCGATCGGTAATATCGGTATTCATGTAAATCAGACCGACAATTTTCCCTGTAGCGTCTTTAATAGCATCGGCCCGCAGCAACACTTGCAAAGTTTCACCGCTTTTAGTGCGGTTGATAATTTCACCAAACCAAGAATAACCTTGGGCGATCGTGTCGAGTACCTCCCTGGCGACTGCGGGGTCAGCAAAAACTGCCGATATACCTCCGGCTAGTTTAAATTCCTCTGCGGTGTCCCATTCAAATAGCTGAGAAAACGCCTGATTTTGATAAATGTGAGTGCCGTTCGCATCGCTGATGCCGATCGCGTCACTCGAACTTTCCACCGCCTTGCGAGTCAGCACCAGAGCTTCTTCTGCCAGCTTGCGCTCGGTAATGTCAATCCCTACCAGACAAGCTGCTGTGCCCTGAGCGTACTTTTGAGCCACAATCAAATAGTATCCCTCCGACTGTCCCCCGTCGGTTTGTACCTTAACGTTGAGTTCTTTAACCGCTTCCGTAGCGTCGTCGGCAAAAAACTCCACCACAAAAGAGTTAAAATCCGAGCTAGCAGCCAGAAAACCAATATCTTGACCGACAAAAGCCGACGGCGGCAAACCATGCAGTTTGGCTAAGTGCTGGTTAACCCCCAAATAGCGCAAATCCGAGCTAATCCAAGATACTGTGCCCGGAACTGCTTCCAAAATCGTTTGCAGTTGGTCGTTAGCTTGCTGCAATGCTTGCTGCACTTCACATATTGGTTCCGACAAGTCCGACTGAATCCCTACAAAGTGAGTCAAATTAGCCTGGTCGTCTCGCACGGGAGATAGCGACAATTTGCTCCAAAAAGGAGTGCCGTCTTTGCGGTAATTTTTGATTGTTGTCTGGAGTTCTAGACCTTGGCGCAAGGCGTCGCGGATCTTAGCTACAGTAGTTCGATCGGTATCGGGGCCTTGCAAAAATCGGCAATTGCGCCCCAAGATTTCACTGGCGCAGTAACCCGTCATCCGTTCAAAGGCCGGATTGCAATAAATTATGGGACAATCGGGTGCATTGGCGTCAGCAATGACAATGCCGCAGCTACTAGCTGCCAAGGCTCGATCGCGTAGCCACAGTGCTTCTGACGCACTATGGCGATCGGCGGCACTCCCCACTTCACCTAAATTAGAAATTGACTGGTTCTCCCGATCTCCCATCAGCCGAACTTTCAAGCAAACCTTTACAATTTCCGAGTTGCTTCTTACTTTAACGTTTTTCAGGACTCGCGCAACGTAAATTGTATCTTGGTATTTAAGTAAGTGGGATCTAACTCACATCTTGCACCATTCTCAATTACTTGTTTAGGAACAGGCTTTTCGGCCTGTTCCACAAGAAAACTCATTCTTTGTGGAACGGGCATCTTGCCCGTTCTTGACAATGGTGCAACATCTGAGATTTAACCTTAGTTGTTCGTTGTATTTTATACGCTTGCTGTTGGGCATTTAAAAAAGCACATCTTCACATCCGCAGTGAAAAACCCTCTATTCTTCCCCCCCTCAGACTCTCTCCCCCTCCCCCCTTCTCCCCGCACCCTGGCCATCACGATCTGCCGCAGCTTATTTAGCAGGAGTTGCAGGTTGAGAAGTCGGCGGCGCAATATTAATTAATGGCAAAGTTCCGCCTCCTCCCATTACTGTCGGAAACTGGCCGTTCCATTTTTCAATTGCTTGCTGCTGCAAAATTTCGGCTGTTAATGTTTGCCGCTGCAAGCGTTGAGCTTCGGCTTTACCTTTAGCGCGGTTAATTTCAGCTTTAGCATCTTGGGTGGCTTTTTTAACTGTAAATTCTGCTTGTTTAGCTTCTTGTTCGGCTATTTGTTTGGATTCGATGGCTTTGCTAAATTCTGGAGAAAAGCCAAAATTTATTAACGAAACATCTCTGACAATGACGCCGTAAGGTTCCAAACGCTTTTTAAGGCTGTTGTCGATTTCTGTTTTGAGTTCGGTGCGCTTAGTGATAATTTCTTCTGCGGTCTTTTTAGAAGTTGCTGCTTTGAGAACTTCCGAAATAGCCGGACTCAAAATGCTGGTAACAATTTGTTCTTCGTCTCCTATTTGTTGGTAAATTTGATTTACTTTGGCGGGATCAACATTCCAGTTGACTGCCAAATCGGTCGTAATGCTTTGCAAATCTTTGGATGCTGCATCTGCTTTCAAATCTGTTTTTTGTACCCTCACGCTGAGAGTTTTTACAGAGGTGACGATCGGGAAAATCGGGTGAATGCCTTCATCTAAAATCGCGTCTTGAACTTTCCCGAAGCGCATCATAACGCCCCGTTCCCCTGGGCCGACGAGGGCAAAAGGTCTTAAAATTAAGGCGGCGATGATGAAGACGATGCCACCGACGATGTAGAGAGCTAGGTTGTACTGAACACTTTTCAGGGTTTTCATATGTTAATTCACCTATGTTGTGTTACTTGATGTTAGTTTTATCTTCGCTATTATCTAAAATTATAACTTCATGTTAAGGGTGCAACAACTCATAAATTCATTGATTTTTTTTCATAAAAGTCATATAGTTGCGAGGGTCTGGGAACCTCTTAGCTCGATGAGCGGGGATGTACAATGGCACTTGTAGCTGGGTGAGATTATTGATTAATAAATGTTTCAATCATCTTGACAAAGCGGAGTTTATTAGATAATGCAGAAGTAAATAGATAGCTCGATCGCTCTGGGACAATGGATAAAATGGCGATCGGAAAGAGAAAGCTTTCTAGAGAGCGAAAAGCTCAAAATTGAACAGCTAATTTTTGGGTAAATTTTAATGGCAAATGGCAGGTGCGTGCAGGTAAAACCTTTAGGGGTTGGTGCAAGCACGAGCGAAAGATAGAACTTCACTCTCAGACCTACAGACTCTATTTGTAGAATTGGCATCGGCCCGCCTTGCTCAACCCTCCTGAGTAGAAAAAAGACTGCTTGGGCAAGTTGGGAATTTATAGCTACAAACGATAAAAATCCGAGTTTAAAAATGCCCGAAAATAAGTTAAGCTTAGATGAGAACGGTTGAAGAAAAATCAAAATGTTGCAGCGACACCCTTGGCCGCAGACAATTGAAGAGGCGATCGCCATTCAAGAACAGCTTCGGTCAGAGGTAATTACCGAAAATCAACTGGACACAGTTCGGTACGTCGCCGGTGTAGATGTCGGCTACGACAGTGCAAACGACGTATCGCGGGCCGCTGTAACAGTTCTGAGCTTTCCAGACTTGCAATTGCAGCAGCAAGCTGTGGTTCGCAGTCCTACAACTTTTCCTTACCTTCCGGGTTTCCTGTCTTTTCGAGAAGTGCCTGCAGTTCTCGAAGCTTTAGAAAATATCAGTTTGAGGCCAGACTTGATATTGTGCGACGGTCAAGGACTAGCCCATCCCCGCCGATTCGGTCTTGCGTGCCATTTGGGGGTTTTGACAGGGATTCCCACGATCGGAGTTGCCAAAAATCGATTTATGGGAGAACATTCAGAAGTCGGACTCGATCGGGGCAGTTGGCAACCCTTGCTGTTGGAGGGATCAACCGTAGGAGCCGCGCTGAGGACGCAAACAGGGGTAAAGCCGATGTATGTGTCGATAGGTCATAAGGTAAACTTGATCAGTGCGATCGAGTACGTCCTGCGCTGCGCCCCAAAATATCGCTTACCAGAAACCACTCGATCGGCAGACCAACTAACATCGGGATAACTGGCAAGCGCGGAATGCCCCAAAAAAAAAGTAAAAAGACCAAAAAAGCATCCGTCTTTGGACTTTTAATTTTTGAGGTGGCGCCGCCCGAGTCGAAAAATCCTCTGAGTCTACTGCCAATCAGCTTTCGGTTCCATCCTTCCTGCGAACTAAAGCATCCTTCCAGCGAACTAAAGAATGACTATACCTGAGAAAGAGGTATAAAAGTTGGGGGGGTTTATAGAATGATTGAAAGACAGTAACCAGCTTAAAACATTGGCGGCTCTAACTATAGTGCCCGGGCGTGAACTATTTTTAGTTCACATTTGTAAATTATGAAAGATTCATCCTGCGAGTTAAACCAAAAGCTTAGATTCGTGTGATGAGGTTTCATAATTTACCGTCGGATATCTCACCACTGACTGGGAGTAACCACGACAGTGGGAGGCGAAGGCGCGATCGAGCTAAAAAATCAGAAACAAACAAGGAGACAGTCATGGCTGAGAAAAGCAAACGCGGATTCGCTTCTATGGATGCAGAAAAACAGCGCGCAATTGCTAGCAAAGGCGGAAAAGCTGCACACGAGAAAGGAACTGCACACGAATTCACCCCTGAAGAAGCCAGACAAGCTGGTCAAAAAGGCGGCGAAGCTGTCAGCAGAAATCGCGAACACATGGCTCAAATTGGTCGCGAAGGCGGTCGGAAAAGCCGCAAGAGCGAAGCTTAAGTCTCTTAAGGCTGGCCCTGTAATGAAAGATGGCACAGTTGCAGCGTGAGAGCAATTGCTAGGACAGTGAACGTTTGAGGAGGTGGGGCGATCGAAGTTACCGAGGTAGTTCGATCGTCCCACCTCCAAAATTCGTCACTAGCGCACCAAAGCTTCGCAAATGTGAAAACCCCACAGGAATTAGTTTTTAGCAATCCCTGGCAAATCTTGAACAGCAATTTTTTAACAAAGGTGCACTGGGGTCAATAATTTTGCGGGAAACAAAAGCTGACAAGCGCGATTAAGTCTCTCAAAAAAAGCCCATACGAGCACTAAAAGCCCCGAATTCAGGGCTTTTTTGTATAGCTGCACATAATATTTTTAGAAGTGCGATCGAGTCGGCGTCATTCGATTTTAGATTTTAGATTTTAGATTTTGGATTGACTTGCGCGAGATTAATTCGGGGGCTTGAGGATTTTAGATTTTAGATTTTGGATTGACTCCACGGATAAATCACGTGGCGGGTACCACCTTTGAAATTCTTGGTCAATAATTATAATTAAGTTTTTTGGTGAGGAAGTCCCTCCTCAAAATAAATCAGCTAATATTTTTTTATATTTTTGAGCAGCAAACTATACAATCATGACAAACCAGCTCACTTTAGCATGGACAGAAGCTGGGGTGCGCCAAACTCAGACAATTGAAAACGGACAGCCGAGCAAAAATCCCGGAACCGTGAGGCTAGGGCGCGATCCGGCGAAGTGCGATATAGTATTTTCGCATCCCAGCGTATCGGGGCTGCACGTTGAAATATTTTTTAATCAGGAATTGCAGGAGTATGCAGTGCGGAATTTGCGCGAAAGCAATCCGCCGCTGGTAGATGGAAAAATTCTCGCCCGAGGGGAAGCAAAATTGAACTCGGGAAGCCATATCCATTTAGGCCAAGTCCAAATTGAGGTGGTGAATGTGACGGAGGTGCAAGTAGCCGCGCCGCAGACAGTTTTGCTGTCTGGGCCTCCCGCACATGGTAACTTTCAGCCGACGGGGCCTTCAAAATATGGTTTGCAGTGTCCCAAATGCAGCCGAATTTCGCCTTACGCGCAGTTGAATGCGGGGTGTCCGTGGTGCGGTACTTCTTTGGCGGCGGCAGCGAGTGTGATGATCTCTCCGTGAAAGTTGGAAGAACTGAGATGTTGCACCATTCTCAATTACTTGTTTAGGAACGGGCAAGATGCCCGTTCCACAAAGAGTGAATTTTCTTGTGGAACAGGCATCTTGCCTGTTCATAAAAGGCTAATTGACAATGGTGCAAGATTTAAGAAAAAGGGAAAATCAGGGTATTCGCTAAACACTCTCAACTTCAAAAATCTTTTTTTGCAGAAAGCTCAAAGCCGACGGCTGATGTTTAAAAAATAATCATGAATTCTCAACCCTTGCGCCTGCGACTGACTTGGACAGATACAGCTACGGGGGATTGTCGATCCCCGATACTCGACTTACCCATCGCTTTGGGACGAATTTTTGAAGCTATGCCCGCCACTATCAACGGGAAACGAGTTTCTCGAATTGCCCTCAGCAGCAGTCAAGTTTCTCGCTTTCATGCAGTGATTGGCACCGAAGGTAACAGTATTTTACTTACTGACACGGGTAGCCGCAACGGTACTTTTGTCAACGGCATTCGCCAAACCCGGTGCGTGCTGGCAAACGGGGATATGCTGCAAGTTGGGCCCTACGCGATCGGCATTTCTTTTGCTGTTAATTCCCCAGAAACGCCGTCGGTCAATTCTCACATTTTCTTTAACCCACAGACAAATGGGCCAGACCCGGCATTGGGCCAGCAAATAATGTTGCAGCTTCCTCAAACACCTAGTAGGGGAGAATTTCCGCCGATCGCATTTTTGCACGCTTCTCAAGTGTCAATGCGATCGCTCCAATCTATGGGACTGCCTATGACAGAAGTTGATTGGGCTGCCGTTGGCGGCGGTTTAGGCAGCTTTATTTGGGTGGATTTGCTCAGAATTTGCGGCGTGAAAATCGATCGAATTGCGGTTTTGGGCATGGAAAACCAGCCTTACGCCCGCTATCTGCGTCTGTGCCTGAATTCTCAAATTCCGCTGCGGGAACGCCTAAGATCGAATTCTGACTCTTGTCCAGACAACATTTGGGGGTGGCCTCCCTATGCTTTGCGGGAAGCTTGGCGGGAATTGCTCAAAGGGCGTTTGGGAGTATCACTGAAGTTGATGTGGCAGGTGTTTGCTGAACCGACTTTTGCCGAAACTTATACGCCTCGCGCGGGGAATGTGTTTGATTCAATTGACAGGGAAGTCGATCGAATTGGGTGGAATCAGATGTTTCGCTACGGTAGAGTGCGGGGAATTCGCAAAACAGATGACGGCAGGTACGCGATCGCTTATTCTCGATCGAATGCCGAGCACCGCGATCACGCTTTTTTAATCGCCAAATACGTACACTTAGCCACCGGCTATCCCGCCATTCAATTTCTGCCAGACTTGCAAGCTTACCGCGAAAAAACCCAGGATTTTGAGTCGGTTGTCAACGCTTACGAAAGCCACGACGGCGTTTACGAAAAATTGGAGGCCAGCGGCGGCAGCGTGTTAATTAGAGGCCGGGGAATTGTGGCTTCGCGGGTGGTGCAGCGAATTTACGAAGCGCGGCAGCGAAACCGTAATATTCAAGTATTGCATTTGATGCGATCGCCCAAACCTCAAGGTAACAAATTTAAACTCGCTGAGCGCAGCGTCGAAAATCACTACGAATTTCAACCTTTCAACTGGCCGAAAGCTTGCTGGGGCGGGGAACTCCGCGTACTTTTGGAAAAAGTCGCCCCGGAATTGCGGCCGCAGTTGCTCACAGACTGGGGCGGCACTACCACCGCCCAGCGCAGCGACTGGCGGCGGATTGTCAAAGAAGGTTTAAGTCAAGGATGGTATCAAATTACCTTCGGGGAAGTCGAGCGAGTCGAGCGCGACAGTCAAAACCGCACGGTGACGTACATTAAGGAGAAGGAACTCAAGGGACAAATTAAGTTAGAGGCTGATTTTATTATTGATGCTACGGGTTTGGACGCTAAGGTAAAAACCAGTCCTCTGTTAAACGATTTGGTAGTTCAATACAATCTTCCCCTCAACGGTTTGGGCCGGCTGAGTGTTAACAACGATTTTGAAGTGCCCGAATTGCGGAATTCTTCTGCTAGCAACACAGAAGGCCGGGTATATGCAGCCGGCGCGATTACTTTGGGGGGGCCTTACGCGCCGGTAGATAGTTTTTTGGGCTTGCAATACGCCGCCTTGCGATCGGTTGAAAGTCTGGCCGCCAACCGAGTTGCTGGTGTGCGGAAATTGAGCGTTTGGCGATCGTTCGTGCAGTGGTTTAAGTGGATTTTCAATAAATCTCCAGATTGATTAAAAACAAAACCCTTTCGCATTCAATCTAAAATCCAAAATCTAAAATCTAAAATCGAATGACTCCCACCTTATTTGGTCGATGGCAAACTCGAATTTTATTATTTGCAACAGTCGGCGTTTTAGTAACACTGCCATTTTTTCTAGGTTTAATCGCTGGTAAATCAGGCTCGATATTTTTCGGGATTTTAGGGTATCTAGCGATTTTTGGCATCGGCTGGGATGCCTTATATATCTCGATCCAGCAGTACCGCTGGGATCGAGATTGGCCCGGCGCATTTCAATTGCTCGCTGGGATTTGGGAAGCACTTTTTGTCTTGCTATTAATCAAAACTATCGGTTTACCGGGGATACCGCTGCTAGACTTTGATTTAGGAGCTTTTGCTCTACATTATAGTTTTGTATGGCTGGCTATTTATCTGGCATCGCAAACAGTAATGCGGATTTTGTTTCCCTACTGGCGTTTCCGAGGCGGCCAATGGTTCTAACAATAGTTTGGTTCAGGGAGCGATCGGGCAAATCTATCTTATAATCCACATCAAGCACCTTGCCAAAACTATCCCTTGGGCTTTCCTGATTATCTTCCTCTCTTGAATTTAGCCAACACGCTCTTGAACTTGGCGATCGAAAAAACCAGAAACCACACCACAACACCCGCACCGATGCTAATCAAAAGCAGCATTAGCTGATGGGTGTATAATGGAGAATTCACCCCTCGCTGGAGAAACTAATGCAATGGAACCTTAACACTATTCCAAAATGCGGTACAAATCTTAGGAATATTTGATTAGTAAATTTAACTCAAAGCAATGCAAATTCATATTGATGCCGAACAAGGAAATATTCCAGGTGTAGCCCACCAAATTGCTAGTGGAGTCGATATTGATAGTACAGATAACTTTTACTCAAACACACCATTGATGTGCGCGATATCTAGCTCAAAGGCAACGAGCGATATGGTTAAGTTTCTTTTAGACAACGGAGCTGATATTGAAGTGATTTGTGGAGAGCATGAAAATAATGTACTCAGCTTAGCCGTGCAGTCAGGGAGTCTCGATAAAGTTCGACTGATTTTGGATGCTGGAGCCAACATAAACTATCAGAGACCAAATGGCTATCATGTTTTAATCGATGCCATAAATGGATGCGCTATCTCAACAGATCGAGAATTCTTATCAATTTTAAGTTTGCTGATCGAAAGAGGTGCAGAACTTAGCAATGTCAGTATCTACAGCAAGTCCGCCGTGAGTTTCGCCGCACAAAGGGGACGTTATGATGCTGTCAAATTATTGCTAGAGGCAGGTGCGGATGCTAGTGACCAATGGGCGGGACTAATGCAAGCGATCGCCTGTGAGGATGTCGAAAATGTAAAGGTATTACTCGCTCAAAATCCCGATCTTTCTGCGCGCGACTGCTGGAGTCGAACTCCTTGGCTGTTGAGTTTGGAAGTCGGTAAGCTTGAAACAGCCAAATTATTATTGTCAGCAGGAGCAGATCGCAGCGATCGTGGACACTGTGGCCAGACTCCATTGATGTATCCCATCGAAAACGATAAAACCGAAGTCTTAGAATGGTTGATTGAGCAGGGATTTGATATCGAAGCTACTGATGATTTTAATAGCACTCCTTTAATTTTAGCGGCAGAATGTGGCGCGACTGATTGCGTGCGTATTCTCTTAGAGAATGGAGCAAATCCTAGTCGAATAAATCATTGCTCTGATAATGCTATTAAATTGGCAAGTAATCTACAAATTGTCCGAATGCTTGTTGATGTGGGCGAAGATTTAAGCGATATTAGCGATGATATGAGGTCATATCTCACTGGAGTGGGTAATTACGATCTCGAAGTAACGCTAGAACAGTATTTGTCTGGCAGAGAGCGTCGATTTGGGAAAACTAATCCAGAAGTAATGGAAGTGGACTTTTGGAAGGCAATGATTCTGAGTGGTAGTGGGGCTTGGGATGCGGACTCAATGTTTAGCGGGGATAACTACGATAGACCTGTTGTATGGTGCTATCAAAGATTTGGGAGAACAATTACAGAATTGCCAGATGGAAGAATCATTGAAATTGCTGGCGAACACGAAGATTACTACGATCCAGACTTTTGTATCTATAACGATGTGGTTGTTTACGACGGACATGGCAATTTTAAGATTTTAGGCTATCCCAAAGAGGTTTTCCCTCCCACTGATTTTCATTCTGCAACCTTAGTTGGAGAGTATATCTACATTATTGGCAATTTAGGCTATCTTAAGGACAGAAACTATAATGAAACGCCAGTTTATCGACTTCACCTCGACACGTTCAAAATAGAAAAGCTGACAACTACAGGAGATAAGCCTCAGTTGATTTGTTGTCACAAGGCGCATTACAAAGAGCCATCAAAAATATTAATTACTGGTGGAAAAGTTGCCGAAAAATACGTTGATAACTCAATCGATTATATTTTGGATTTAACAACTTTAATTTGGAGTCAAGCGAATACGCATGAATAAAATGAGTTCCATTAAGTTAATCTTTTCTGTTTCCCAATTCCCAATTCCCAATTCCCCATGCCAAATTCCCAATTCCCCATCCCCTGTATTTTCTCATTTTTTTCGGGTTCTGGCTTGCTCGATTTGGGCTTTGAGTCGATCGGCTTTAATGTAGCGTATGTCAATGAACTTTTCCCACCTTTCATGCAAGCATACCGCTATTCTCGGCAGTGCATGAATTTGCCGCTACCAGAATACGGATATTGCGAAGGAGAGGAAGCAGATGTAACTCGACTTGTAGGGGGAGAACCAGCTTTTCGCCTGCGGGAATTGATGCAGGATGCCCGCAAGCATCACGATATTGTGGGATTTATCGCGGGGCCGCCTTGTCCTGACTTTTCTATTGGTGGTAAAAACCGGGGTGGGGAAGGAGATAAAGGTCAACTTTCAGCTTCATACATTGAATTGATTTGTCAGCAGCAGCCAGATTTCTTTTTATTTGAAAATGTCAAAGGTTTGTGGAGAACCAAAAAACATAAATCTTTTTACGACGAACTAAAACATCAGTTGGCTGATTCGGGATACGTTTTTGCCGAACGTTTAATTAATGCGATAGAATACGGGGTTCCGCAAGATAGGGATAGAATTATTTTGATTGGGCTTAGAAAAAACCTTGTCAAAAATATGGGCATTTCCCTAGAGGAAAAAAGCCCAATGTTAGCCGAAAGTTTATTTCCTTGGCAAAGTCAGGTATTATATCCCAAATCAGAAATTTTTTCTCATCCTTGGCCAGAGAGAACGGCCTTTGCAGATGATGATTTCGTGCCTTGTCCTGATGGCATTCCCCAAGATTTAACGGTAGAATTTTGGTTCCAAAAAAATGACGTTCTCAACCATCCTAATGCCAAACACTATTTCCAACCCAAAGCAGGCATTAAGCGGTTTGCTTCCGTTGATGAAGGAGATGATTCAAAAAAATCTTTCAAGCGATTGCACCGATGGCGTTATTCGCCAACAGCTTGTTACGGCAATAACGAAGTTCATTTGCACCCTTACAAACTTCGTCGGCTTTCTGTTGCAGAAACACTGGCTATTCAGTCACTGCCAAAAGATTTTGCACTGCCGGAAAAGATGACGTTGACTAATATGTTTAAAACTGTTGGCAATGGGGTTCCTTATTTGGCTGCACAAGGTATTGCCAAAACAATTTTACATTTTTTACAGACAAAATAAATAGAGAAATAGGCACAAATAAACATTAGGATCGCGAATTATACCAATTTTTCATGAGGTTGCATAGAATCCGATCCCCCCTAGCCAAGAGGGCGGGCACGGGGAGTAGGGGTCGCACCGCCCCTACAAAGGGGGGGACAAGATTCTTCTCTAAGTCCCCCAACAATCAGGGGGATTTAGGGGGATCGAGATATGTGCAACTTCACATTAAATTGGTATTAAATAAGGCGTTGCTGAATCAAGGTATGAATACCCCAGGAATGGGAATATCGTCAAACTTCAAGTAATGTATTAATAACTTAA
>NZ_JAUBOX010000194.1:191-1560 GCF_036700445.1 Microcoleus sp. T3_B1 | reverse complement strand
CTTTTGGGACTTTAAAATACCAAAAGCCAAATGCACCAATTTCCGCATCAAAGCACCAATCACCTGCATTTTGACCTGGACACGACCCAATAATCTCTCGCTCATAGCTTTGAGTAACGGATTGTGACGCATTGCCACTACCGCCGGCATATACAATGCTTTTCGCAGTCGGACATTGCCCGTGCAAGATAAACGTGTTTTGCCACGAACACTCGTTCCTGAACTGCGTTCACAGGGAGTTAAACCTGCATGAGCAGCTAACTGACGGGCGTTCTTATAATCCTCAATCCGACCAATTTCAGCTAAAAATACAGAAGCTGTCACATCTCCAATTCCGGGAATTGATGTTAAAAGGTCGCGCTGCTGTTTCAAATGCGGATGTCGGTCAAAATGGTCGCTAATTAATTGTTTTATCTGTGCTTGTTGTTGTTTGAGGTACTCCAAATGTTCCTGGGTAAGGGAAGCAACAGTTGCTGTGGCTGTTTCCAGACGGTTTTGTTCGGCAGTAAACATTTCCATTAAGGAATCTAGTCGTCGCAACAGGGCTTGTAATTCTTTAACTTCTGGTGCCGTAGGCGTCCAGAATGAGGGTTTAACAGCCGCACAAAAACGGGCAATCAGTGCTGCATCTACGGAGTCTGTTTTGGTACGCAGGAGTTCGCTTTTAGCAAACCCTTTAATCCGAGCTGGATTGACTATACTGACCTGATATCCGGCTTGGTAGAGAAATTCTGCCAAGGCTTCTCCATAGATGCTGGTGGCTTCCATGCAAGCATGAACTTCCTCAACACCAAGTTGTTTGAGCCAAGAATGTAAACTCTCAAAACCTGCGCTATTATTGGTGAATTTTTTGAGTCTGGTGCCACCACTTTCTTTCAGTAAAACGACATGAAAGTCTTTTTTACTGATGTCTATGCCTAAAACTTTGGATGTCATGGTTTGCGGATGCTCTGCGCTGAGTGTGAAAGAACAAAACAGGCAATAGAACTAACCTTGTAAATGCAGGCTTTCTCATGAAAACGAGAGCCTAAGATACCGCCTGTGTTTAGAGTGCGCCTGTCATCAAAAATGTCCGCTTATCTACACACCAGACTTGTTTTAGTCGATCGGGAAGGGCCAACTTCACCGATTGCTGATGTCCTTGACTACACTTTCTACTATCTCTCGATCTTAAAGTAAGAAACTTGAAGAGTTTCTTTATATTTCCTCGCTAACGCTGATGCTACCTACATTGGTTCGATCACCTACATCGGTTTGATCGAGAACATCGGTTCGATCGCCTGACTGACTGCTCGATCGCCTGACTGACTGCTCGATCGCCTGACTGACTGCTCGATCGCCTGACTGACTGCTCGATCGCCTGACTGAC
>NZ_JAUBOX010000194.1:0-91 GCF_036700445.1 Microcoleus sp. T3_B1 | reverse complement strand
TCTTTTAAGATACAAGGGGCGGGTTTTACAGACAATTTCTGACTGAAACAGACCATCTCGAAAACCCGCCCCCACCCACCCATAAATACAA
>NZ_JAUBOX010000193.1:0-1560 GCF_036700445.1 Microcoleus sp. T3_B1 | reverse complement strand
CCAGGGTAAACGCATCTAAATTAAGTCCTGCAAATCTATAGAAGCTGACGAAAAAACAGGTTGCTCGTTCAAAATGGAGACTCTGGCATTGCTCCAGACTCGCTTGCGAGATTCTGCCGACTTATGAGTACCATATAAATGTAATACCGATTGCGTTTGGTGCTGCACCTCCTCGGACAGGTCATTATGGCTTTTGGGTTATGTTGATTGAACCCCTTTCACTTCGATGTACTCGCGGACATGATATTCAGCAGGAAGTCGTTATCTATGCCCGCTCGATATCGCTTCATCGCCAGACTCATCTTAGAAGGTTCACGCTCTTTGCAAGTTGACGCTTAAACGGCGCAATAGTCCCAGGTTTTCCGAGGCATATCCCTGGCGAATCCGACAGGCATCTTCGTTGAAGGTTACATCAAGTACGAAGATGCAAACTGTTCTCGATACTCCAGTGGGATCGAATCGCCCGGTTGTGTTGCTGAGCATCTGCTTCCAAGGAGCTGAGGTAGAAGCCAACTTCCGTTGTCGTTGTGTTCCACAATTGACTGGTTCGCTTGACCATGACAATAGTAGTTAAGCCCACCCACAAGCTTTGCCGATGCAACGGTGGTAGTTGATTTATCGGTACTGCCCAGACCTGACGGGTTTCAATCCGATGGTGTCCCGTCTCCACCGTTTTGTGATAATCATACTCAACCCCATGCCAGTTCCGGGCAATAGCCTGCTCAAACCAAGCCGCCACTTGGTCGCTTAGTTTTTTCTGATTGCCTTTGAGGGCTAGCACATACTCTCCTCCGGCTTGCTTGAGCAAGCTGGGCAATCTCTGTCTGTGTTCCCATTGCATCCAGCGTCACCACAGCCCCTTTGAGGTTGAGTAACTTTAGTAGGAGGGGGACGGCTGTAATTTCATTCGACTTGCTATCAACTTTGTGTTGAGCCAGTACCAAGCCGTGTTCACTGCTCCAGGCACTTACACTATGTAGCGCTTTGAGCTTCCCCTCCCGGTCATAGGAACCGGGAGGCCGTCTTGCCGTCGATATGAATTACCTTGATGCCCAGTCTCTCGGTGATGCTGCTCACCCACAAAAGAAAACTCTCCTGTATCGCTTGCGGATCGAGCATCCCAAACACTCGGGCGAAGGTATCGTGGGATGGAACCCCGTGGGGCAAATCTAAAAACGTCTCCAACCAAGATTGCTTAGCCTTGCCATAGGTTTCTATCGCCACAAACCCATCGGCAGCTGAGAGGACTGCCAAAAGAGCAATGGTGATAATCTGTGTCAAACCATGATATTTCGTTCGTTCCACTCGCGGATCTTGGATGTGCTGGAAATAGTTGAGAACACTGTTTCTGAGTATTTTAGCCTCACGCACTTGTTCTGGCCTGACAACGGGACAACCAAAGCCTCTAGCCATACGCTTATTCCGGGATATCCAACCTTAACGTCTATTGAAGATGTCCTCTAGCCAATCTATTATGCACGTTGACTAAGAAAAAATCCCTTTCCTCTTGGTGGCGTTTTGTCAAGTACAATTTATACAAAATTAGATGCGTTTACCCTG